>JAJZZW010000146.1 GCA_021797385.1 Thermoplasmata archaeon
GGTCTTTTATCCACTGAAAAACTATTTTTTATGTTCGGAACAATTGCAACCGTTTTAATTGGGATGGCATTCACATACTATGTCGGAGTTCTACTTGCATGGAGATACGATTTCCTTATAGCCGCTGTTCCCGCAATAATCCTGTTCGGTTTGAGATTCGATATGCCGGCATCGCTCAGGTGGGCAAAGGCATCTGGAAGAAAGGATCTCATACCTAAAATACTGAAGAAACTGCATAAGGAAGGCATAGATATTGATCCTGATACCATAAAATTAGATAAACCACAGTCCATAAAGGAAAATATACATGAATTTTTCAACGCAAAAAACAAAAGGACAATAGCATATATATTCTGGATCGGTGCAGCCTATGCATTAACCGTGAATCTTGTAAGTGTTTATGCAAGTACGGTGCTGGAAAGTTTAGGGGCTACAGCATTCTTTGCAGAGGAAGGAACACTGATAATAGATATAGTAGGCACATTCGGTGTTGTACTTACACTGATTGTTGTAGACCGGATAGGCAGGCGTTTAATGGGGTTGTTCGGATTTGTGCTGGGTGCAATACCATTATCCGTGCTGATAATCGCAGATATATACCACGCTATGACCATACCGCTTGTAATCTCCATGTTCGGCTTATTCTTTTTCATAAATGTCGGCCTGGTGGGAACACTGCAGTATTTACCTGCTGCAGAGGTATCAACAACAAAATCCCGTGGACTGGCAGTCGGATGGGAAAAGCTATTTGAATTTGGGCTTGCCCTGCCTGCACTGACACTTTATGCATATATAGGGTTATTCTATTCTTTCATATACGATACAATAATGGTTATAATAGGTGGAATAGTGCTTTATCTATTATCCTTTGAAACCAAGGATAAAACACTGGAAGCAAATGCAATGCGTGCGGAGGGCAAAATACAGAAAAAGGGGGCCTCTCCAAGAAGGGTTGAGGAAACCAAAAAGGCTGATTAATTTTATTTTTCAATTTATTCATATTAATAATTTTTAAATATACATTATGCATTTTAATTGATGGAAGCCGGATTTCTGGATAAATTGAATTCTGATATTGTATTCCGTGACTACGATCCACCGGACCCAGAAGATGATCAGGTTACGGTGGAGCAGACCTATACCGGCGTATGTTTCCGGGATATACTTACACAGCAGGGGTTTTTCCCGCGGGTGTCTCTACCGATAATACCTGGGCACGAGATCGGCGGGAAAATTATCAAAGCAGGGAGAAATGTTAAAAATTTTCACGTTGGAGACCGTGTTTCAAGCCTGATATACATACCATGCGGCAAATGCAGATACTGCCTGTCCGGGAATGAAAATCTGTGCACGGATAAGATCGCATACGGCGAAAAAATAAATGGCGGTTATTCACGTTATGTAAATGTTAGCGAGCGATCACTTGTAAAGGTTCCATCAGAAGTTCCAGAGGAAGCAGTACCCATAGCCGCATGTGTTATCGGAATGCTGTATCATGCCATAGCCAAAATGGGGAAAATAAATAAAGGTGACTATGTTCTGATTACAGGTGCAGGCGGCGGTGTGGGTGTTCACGCAATTCAGATGGTTAAAGCACTCGGGGGTCATCCTATTGCCGAATCCGGATCAAAATGGAAAGAGGAAGAACTGTACCGGCTGGGCGCAGAGCATATAGTCAGCCCTGAAAAAGATTACAGCAAAGATGTTAAGGACATTACCGGGGGAGGTGCCGATATAGTTATTGAGGACGTGGGCATAGCTACGTTTTCAAAGAGTTTGAGAAGCCTCAGAACTGGTGGCAGAATGGTGGTAATAGGCAATCTTAAACCGGAGCCAGTGGAATTACCGCTGGGATTGATCATATTAAAGGGAAACACCATAAAGGGAAGTATAAGCTCAACACGGGACGATCTGAAAATGGGGCTCGATATGTTACAATCGAAAATACATCCGGAAATAGGGGCAAAAATAAAACTTGAATCAATAAATGAAGGATACAAGGATATGCTGGACAGAAAAGTACTGGGAAGGATCTTGATCGAATACAAATAATATGATGTGGCAAAAGCAAAAAACGATATTAAATTTTAAATAAACAAAAACCTTTTTTAAAAGTTAATGATAAAGTATAGATATAAAAATGTATATTGTCCCCTCGTCCACCGCTTACAACGTGTCAAGGAAACTGGCAAATATTTTTTCCTGTAATGTTTCCGGCGTTGTCAGAAAGAGATTTCCAGATAATGAAATGTACCTCAAAATAATTGATGATGTTGCAGGTGAAGATGTGCTTCTCGTTGGCAACACAAGAAGTGATTCGGACATCATCGAATACCTCCTGCTTCTGGATGCCATAAAGGAGGAAGAGCCGAAAAGCATAACCGCTATTATACCATTTTTTGGTTACGCAAGGCAGCATATGAGATATAACAATGGAGAGCCCATCTCATCCAAGGTATTCACGAAGGCGGTAAACCAGTATGCAGATAGAATTATTACAGTTGAACTCCATGATGAGCAGACACTCGATTATTCTGATGTGCCGTTTACTGATATTAAAATTATAGATCCTGTTCACAATTATTTCAAAAATAAAGGCATAGATATTGTAATGTCTCCGGACGATGGTGGTTATGAACGTGCAAAAATAATGGGTGATAAGCTCGGAATTCCGGCATATTACATAGATAAAAAAAGGATAGATTCAACAACTGTCAAGATGGTCCTTCCCGATGAAGATTACATGAATAAAAATGTTCTATTGCTTGATGATATAATTTCTACGGGCGGAACAATAATGAAAGCATCAAAACTGATCAGGCAGAGCGGTGCTAAAAACATATATGCATGTGCAATACACGGGGTATTTGCCAATGACAGCAACGAAAAAATAGAAAAATATGTAAACGAGCTCGCAGTTACAGACACAATAGAAACAAAATACAGCAATATAACGGTTTCAGAAGAAATAGCAGCATCACTGAAAAGCAAGATAAGCATATGAAATCCGGGCTCCGGGTACTTGGCCTGGATGATGGTCCATTTCAAAAGTTCAGGGACACAACCACTGTTATTGTCGGGGTTATTATGCGACTGGATTCATATGTTGAAGGAATTTCTGTAAGGGACATTAAAGTGGACGGAATGGATTGTACGGAAACTGTTATGTCAATGATCAAGGGCAGATTTAAGGATGATATTGATTTTATAATGTCAAACGGTATTACATTTGCCGGATTCAATATTCTGGATATCACAGAAATTAACGAGGCCACGGGCATACCAGTAATCGCCATAACAAGAAAGAAACCTTCCATGGAATCTATTTTCAGTGCACTTTCACTTCATTTTAAGGATGGAGAAGAAAGAATAAAAATAATAAAAAAAACATCTGTGGATGAAATAAACTACGGAGATAAAACCCTGTATATAAACAGGGCTGGCATATCGTTGAATGATGCAGTAGCACTTATAAAAAAAACTACCTATACAGGCAATATCCCTGAACCTGTTAGAATGGCACATTTAATAGCCACTGCAATAAAAAATAAAGAAAGTCATGGAAGGGTATAAAATATCGAAAAATTATTTCTTGCCTGCAACACTGATATTGTCCATTTCTCCCATCTCACCGGCTGCCTTTTCCAGCGAACCCTTTGTTTCAGGTATGAATATGAGAGTAACAATAGCTGCAGCTATTGCAAGACCTCCAAGATAATAAAATGCAAAGGATTCACCCAGTATAATGAATAGAGCCGGAAATACGAAGGATGAGAGTGATGCACCGGTCCTGCCTGCTGCCACGGTATATGACTGTATCTGTGATCTTATTTTTGTGGGTGCAAGTTCAACTCCGTACATTCCGGAGGCGGTTATGGACCCGGGCCCTGCCTGGTTGAAAAATTGCATTCCCGTTCCATACACCAGCATTCCTACTATGGGAAGTGCTGCAACAATTCCTACATGACTGATCCCATCGAATATGAGAAGGAAAGCTCCCATTCCCACGAATCCAACAACCTGAAGCAGTTTTCTGCCCTTCCTGTCGATAAGTGCAAGCATAACAATGCCTCCTACTATGGTGAAAACCTCCATCAGATATGTCCATGCATCAGGTGAAAGCCCCATTTTGGACGCAATAAGTGTAGGTCCGAATAGTATGCCTGCATATGCAACCTGGTCATAGAAAAACCAGAGAACCATCGCAGCAATATACTCTCTTCTGTATTTATGGAAGTAGTACTTGAAATTATGCTTATCCTGTATATCCCCCTGTATTCTTACACTTTTATGGGCTACATATTCTACTTCATCCTCAAAACTCTTCTTATCTCCTGCTATTCTTGCTATAAATCTGGGGGTTTCCGGCATTTTTCTCCTGAGATACACCACTGCCAGTGCCGGTATGGCACCTACAGCAAGAACAACTCTCCACAGTATCGCATCGGAAACGCCAAGTACAGGACCGAAAATCATGTATGTGAAGGCTGCAAGTATAGCACCGAATCCCCACATCATGCCGAATCCGAACCCTATAGTTTTTCCCCTATCCTTAGCGTTTGAATGCTCGCCCATTATCATCGGTGACATAACGTAATCGGCACCGACTCCAATTCCCAGTATAAGCCTTATGCCTATAAGAAGCCAGACATTCACTGCGAATATCTGCATTAAAGCAGCAACACCCAGTATTA
>JAJZZW010000147.1 GCA_021797385.1 Thermoplasmata archaeon
CCATTATAATTTAATAAATTATCTTATGTTACACGTTTTTATGCTTGCTTTAATTCTATTATGTTATTATTTAAATTTCAATTAGTTACAGAAAGAATTGATGACATCTATAAATGGGGCTGACCGGATTTGAACCGGTGACCTCCCGGTTATCAGCCGGGTGCTCCAACCAAGCTAAGCTACAACCCCGTGAGACCCTTATTGTCAGAAATTTAATAAATATTTCTATGCAGCATGATCAAGACTTCTTATACTTTCCAGATCATTACATACCTCACAGATTTCCCCGGGAGTTGGTGCACCACATATTTTACACTTATTCAGTACGGTATTTTCTGTGCTTATATTCTTTTTTATTGCCGGCCTGGTTTCATCAAAGAACTTTACAATTGCAAATTTTGTTCCGGGGGTCTCCCCTTCCAGTTTATCTATAACATCCCTGAAAGTATTTCTCTGTGCCATGCTGTAATAAGGGCACCAGCTGGAATCGAAGTCTATGCCACTTAGAATAGCATAGAGGACAACCTCCTTCTCAGGTATTTTCCTCAGCGGAAGTATACGGGGAACAAGGCCATCCCGTGTATAAGAATGGGGAGCCATTCTTGCATACCTTGAAACATCCCCCTTGGCAACATTCATGAGTATTGACTGGGAATAATCGTCAAGGTTAATACCGAGGGCAACGTAATCAGAATTTGAATATTCAGATATTTTATTCATGAGCTGCCGCCTCATTGGTCCACAGTGTGAACATGATATGGTTTTTTTATCTATCTTCATAATTTCGTCAAGGGTAAATCCATAATTTTCTTTATAGGATATCACCTCATGCTGAACACCCAGCTGCTTGCAAAGCTTTTCGGCCTTTTCCAGACCTGTACTACGGTAGCCTTCTATGCCTTCATCCACTGTAAAGGCTATTATTTCCAGGTTTCTCCTTTCAGAAAGTATTTTTTTCAGCAGATAAAGTGTTACCGAACTATCCTTGCCACCAGATATAGCTACTGAAATCTTCATTTTTTTTCTGGGAAAATTAATCTGTGTCCTTATTTCTCTTTTGACTCTTTTTTCCACATATTCAATAAAATGTTTTTTACAGAGTGAAGAACCGTTATATTTCACCTCGTAGACGGCCTGTGCGCCGCATATAGAACATTCCATATTTTTATAATCGCTTGAAAGTATTAATAGTATATTGGTTCACGATTAACAGACAATTAATAAAATATGTACGGCATCATTTAATAAAACCATTACAATTACCTTTCATGGATGCACTTATTACTGCTGCTGGACTGGGTACCCGTGCAAATCTTCCCCGAGGCATGAGGAAGGAAATGCTTCCCCTGTATGCTATAAGGAATGGAAAAATAGTCCTGAGGCCTGTCCTGGATTGCATAATGCATAACCTGTCAGATTCCGGTGCGAGGAAGTTCTTCATAGTCCTAGACCACCGTGACCATCATACAGCCGATTATTTATCAACACTGAGCATGAAAACAGAGTTCATATACCAGAAAAAACCGGAAGGCTATGGAAAGGCAGTATCACTGGCCAGGGAATATATCAAAGGTGATTTTATATTGAATGCGGGGGACGGTATAATTATTGATACCGAAAAAATCAAGAAAATTATAAATCTCTATAAAAAAACCGGCAACAGTGTTCTGACCATAATGTCCGTATTGAACCCTGAAAAGTACGGTGTTGCATACATTAACAGCAGGAATGTTACAAGTGTGATTGAAAAACCTGAGAATCCCGAATCAAACTATGCATTGGCTGCTTTCTATGTTTTCAGGCATGATGTGCTTGACCTGGTACGTGGTACTGAACTTACCCCGGCAATAAACAGATTCATAACAAAAGGCAATACTGTGGAGTACTTTAAAATCAGAAAGGATGACTGGATCAGTATAGGCAACAGTGATAATTATTTCAGGCTGTTAGAGAGGACATACAGATTCTGCAAGAAGTCTATCTCCAGTTAGTTGCAGGTTTTATAACATTTTTCAGGCTGTATACAGTATTCATATTTCTCCTGACATCATGGATCATTATAGGGACTTCCTGTTCCAGTGAACGCTGTCTTTTGTATCCTATCTTTTTTAGATTCTCGTTAACGGGATTATAATAATGCTCTTCAAGCTCAACTCTGGGATTTGGCACATGATCTATGGTGACATCCCTGTTGTAAAGTTCCCTGTACTGATTTTTGACTGTTTCCGCAAGATAATTCAGAGGATAATATTCATCGAACTGGTTATACACCCTGTATTCCTTTTCAGGCGGGTGATCTATGATGAGATTCAGGCATTCAACGCTGTCCTCAAGTGAAAGGAATGCCCGCTTCTGGTTCCCTTTGCCGTAAACGGTCAGAGGATACCCTATGACTGCCTGTGAAATGAATCTATTCAGCACAGTTCCGTAAACCTGATCGATATCAAACCTCGTAAACAATTTGAATTTAGAAATTTCCGGTGTTCTCGTCCCGTATACAACGCCCTGCATGACATCGCTGACATTCATATTCCATATCCTTTCTGCAAGCATCAGGCTGTAAGTGTCAAATATTTTTGATAGATGGTACCAGGACTGCCCCATTCTGGGAAATGGAAGATTGTCATTCCTGCCATTATAATTTATGTTCAGGAAGCCCTCAGGTATATCTATGTTAGGTGTTCCATACTCTCCCATGGATCCGAGCTTCACAATATGTATATCCCTGTTAAGATCCTTTACCGCATAGATAATATTTAATGTGCTTTCAATATTCTTATCCATGGTTTCCGTTGCGGTTTTCAATGATATCATGGAATAGGGTGCAGACCGCTGTTCAGCCAGATGCACTATGGCATCAGGCTTTGCATCCCTTATGATATCGTATACGAACTTTGCATTGCTTACATCACCACGGTAAAATTTAATGGCATTATTCAATTTTTTATTTCTTGTTGCAAATGAGTTTATCTTGATAGCAGATTTGGAATCTACCTTTCTTACCCTGTTTCTGGTATAGAAGTTATCCGCACCTGATACTTCATATCCCCTGTCCAGAAGCCTGAGTGCCAGTGGAAAACCAATATATCCATCTATGCCGAGAATAAGGACTTTCATTAAAATGCCATACAAAAACAATATAATATTTTTTCTATTACTGTGATTGTGTATATTTGAAAAATGTTATCCGGGATTCCATGAGGCCCTTGATAAAGTAAATAATTCGTATACTCGAATAAAAAAATTTATTTTATATACATGTTTGCCATAAAGTATCATGACTTTTATTACAGATTTCCTGAAGGTGTTCATGCCATTACTGGTGGTTATAGATCCTTTCGGAAGTCTGGCAATATTCGTTGGCATGACCGGTTCGTTCAACAGGGATACAAGAAGAACCATATCCAGGGATGCCGTTATGTATGCTGGTATTATCATAATACTCTTTGCACTGGTTGGAGATATTATAATAGGATTTTTCGGCATATCAATAGAAGCCCTTGAAATAGCCGGTGGCATCATATTGCTTCTCATGGGAATCGAAATGGTCAGGCAGGGCGCTAAACCGGATACCTCTGTGGAGAATACCAAGAATATGGGAATTGTTCCATTCGCAACTCCACTGCTGGCAGGCCCAGGGGCAATTTCCCTGGTAATAATTCTGATGAAGGGCGGATTGGAAACCAGGATACTTACAATAGTTTCCGTATTGCTCGTGCTTGCCATAGTTTACATATTTTTCGTCTACTCATCAAAAATTTTAAGCCTCCTCGGAGACAAAATCATGACCGCAATCACCAGAATTTTCGGATTGCTTGTTGCAGGCTTTGCAATACAATACTTCCTGGATGCGCTTGTTGCTCTGAGTGTTATAAAATAAATATATAATAGAAAAGCCGTTATGGCATTTAAGACCTATTAAAAATCTGTCAAAGGTTTTATCTGCCTCTTTGGAGGATAGTATAGTCCAATTATAAGCCAGGTTGGATATCTAGAATACATTCCCATATAGAAATAAAGGTCCCTTGTTTTCATATAATTAAAAAATCTCTCCCGAATTTTCTGTTTTGCCTGATCTAAACCGTATTTAACCCTGAATTTTCTCCATGATTCCAATAATTCCCAATCTTCGCACATAATTTTATGGCCTTTGCAATTATTCGCATTGCACTTAAAAGAGTATCTGAAAATAAACGGGATTTTGTCTACAGGTTTTATTTCCTCGTTATATAAGGTTTTCTGGGTATATCTTATCATGTCTTTCTCATCTTCTGTAGGCTTATCATCCACGACAAAATCAATTAACTAGGGCTTGATAATACCTAAAGATGTTTTATCTTTCTCATACCTATCTATCAATTCCTCCAATGAAGGAGAAACAAGTGGAAGGATGATGTTATTTCTGCTTTCCCATTTATTATCACTATCTATGTGATTCAGTATATTTATTTTTTCATTATCTATATGATAACTTTCCTTCCTGTTTAACTTTTCAGACGCCTTCTCACACTTAACCTCAAACCATGTATATTTTTTGAAATTATTGCTTGAAAAAATTAAATTAGA
>JAJZZW010000020.1 GCA_021797385.1 Thermoplasmata archaeon
TCATGGTTGTCAATAAAATAGATATGCCGCATGATGAGGAACAGCTGAAAAAACGTCTCAAAAATTTCGGAAATTATATAGAGGTATCTGCTGAAACAGGATACAATCTGGAAAATATGAAGAATATGATTTATAAATCGCTGGATATGGTCCGTGTATATATGAGAAATAAGGCAGGTGAGGTGGATTACGAACGTCCTTTAATACTCAGTGAAGGTGCCACTGTAAGGGATGTATGCAGGAAAATCAGCAGGGAAATGATATCCACATTCAGATATGCCATTATTACTGGCCCATCCAGGCGGATAGAGGCCAGGGTCGGGTTAGATTATCGGGTAAATGATGAGGATGTTGTAACACTGATAAGCAAATACTGAAAGTATAATTTAATAGTCAAGAAGTATGTTCTTTACAACATTTGAATAATCATAAAATTATGAAATTATAACAAAACGCATTTAAAAATTTTAAAAATAAAAAATTAATTTTCCTTCGGAACTTCCTTCTTGCCCTTTTCTATTTTTTCTGGGTTAAATGATATTTTACCGCTGTTGTATACGAATGCGTACATTATCATGAGCAGTAGGAATAATATTCCACCTATTATGCTTAGATAGAAATTCGCTGCCTGCATGGAATTTGTTGAGGCAAAAGCATTAATGGGGTATGCACCACCTGCAATTCTGGTTATTGGAAGTTCCAGGAATAATACAGCAATTGTTACTGCAGCAAACCAGAATGGTTTATACGATGCCAGGTGTGTTGTCGATTTTCCCATATACAGCAATGGAACAGCCAGAGTGATTATAACAGGCAGAATCATATAGTCTCCCATAAATTTAGCACCCGCAAGTGTAGCCACAACATTCCACGCATTAACATTCAGGAATAATCCTAATATTATAGTGAGCAGCGGAATCCAGCTCGTTCTCTTTGCAAGTCTGTAAAATACCTGGGACATTCCATACGCTATGAATAATGTACCGAATAGAAATTCCCAGTAGACCGCAGAGTATACAGGCGCGGTCAGGAGTGCTGTATAATCTACATAGGACTTTGACAGTGTTGTAATGTTTAAATGAATCAGTGGTGGTAATGTGGGTATAGCTGTAGATACGCTGTTTCCAACAAGAAGCGCAGCAATAGCAGTCACAAATCCTATAACCATTATAAATGTTGCACCGGAGTAAAACATCATCAATGGTTTGCTATCAACCTTTTTCCATATAAACTCTGCATATATTATAGCCACATTTCTCAGTATTAACAGGGCTACAAAAGTGCCTATTACAGGGATAAACAGGTATGAGGATATCGGTATAAGTCCGGAGTATATAAGTTCGAGTTCCACAACAAAGAACACTATCATTGTACCGGTTATTTCCCATATGGGGACTATATGCTTTAATACCACTGTTTTGTGCTTCTCATAATTGCTGAATATGGGAAATATAGCAATAAATTCTGAAAGCAGGAATGTTACCATTGCTGCAATCACAATTTTTATAAACACTCCATTTGCATCAAGATAAGAAAATGACATTTATCTCGCCCCCGCATTTACACTGTTTACATCCTTTCCAGAACCTGTTATGTTCAGATCATTTTCAGCTTTTCTGAGATCATCTTCAACGTTTGAAAGATTTAATACTTTGGCATTGAAATAGAATGTGAACGGTATTAATATTGCATAGAAGAGTATTACGACTATTCCGAGATACCATACAATAGTTGATGTTGAAGCAGCCTCTGCTATTGTCATTACACCGTAATGCCCAGCTATTATTGGCTGCCCTGCTGAATTGTATGGCATCAATATTATATAAGGAACCCTTCCTACTTCTGCTGTGTACCATCCGTCCTCCATGGTGAACATTCCTAGGAATCCAAGTCCTATGAATCCATATAATATCAACTTCATGTTAAATACATCCTTCTTCATTATTTTCAGGACAAGGACAATAAACCAGAATAATCCCATCAATACACCGAACCCTACCATAAGATCAAGTGTTATATGTATAACTGATGGGGCCCATGTGTATGTTGGATATGATGACAGTCCAGGTATATAGCCTGCATTGCCCTTGGTGAATGGATAAGCAAGAAGTGACTGCATTCCGGCAAGAGGTATAAAATCCACCGGTTTTCCATTTGACAGGAATCCGAATATATGTTCAGGTGCCCCTGACATAACAGGGTGCATATTGAGTTCCATCATAGCATATTTGAGGGGCTCAAGCGTAAGAAGAGTTGAGAGTTCGATAGAACCGCTTATTCCTACAAGAATTATATCAACAATTCCTATTACTGATAACACTTTCATTGCAGACCTGTCTATTTTCTTCTCTTCCTCATTCTTTGACTTTAGATACTTGTATGCAAAATATGCTAAAAGTGCCATTGAACCTGCAAAGTACATTGCCATGAACATATGGAATAACTGTGCTCCTGTAGAAGGCTCATCGAAAACTTTCAGTGGGTTCACTCCAGATATCACACCTGTACTCATATATTTCGCTATGTTGAATGAACCTGTAGGTGTATTCATCCATGCGTTCACATTAGTAATCAGCCATGCTGATGCACCTGTGCCCAGCAAAACTCCCCATGAAACAAGCCAGTGGTTCCATCTGTTTTTAAAGTTATCCCAGAAATATACATAAACCATAAGGGTTATGGATTCAACTAGGAATGCAAAAACCTCTGCATAGAAACTCATCATTGCTACAGCACCGACCAGTTTCATGAATTCTGGCCAGAACAGCATCAGTTCAACTGCCATGAAAACTCCTGACGCAGTTCCTATGGCGAAATTGATCACCAGAGCTATACTCAACTTGTGGGCAAGAGCCTCATAGTATTTATTCTTATTTTTCAGTGCTATGTATTCGGATATTGTTATTAAAAGCGCCATTGCCAACGTTATTGCGACAATTAAAATATGCGCAGAAATAGTATATGCGAACATTGCACTATCCCAGACCGGATATGATACTCCCATCTTAATCAAACATTATATTTTAAAATAGTATTTATTATATTTACCTTATATGTAAGGTATTTTCCTTTAATATATGTACAAATTATTAAATAAGTATTGCATACCATACTGTGTCAAAATCAAACAGGGAAATAACGGCAATAATTACCATAAAAAGAAGAGACTGCGAAATTACAAATTATATACTTCAGACATTTCCCGATGCCAGTATAGAACGCCTGAAAATAGATGGTAAAACAACAACTCATAGAATATCTTTCAAATCTGATAATGATGCAGATGAGGCACTTCCCGGATTAAGATCCATAACTATTGATTCTATAAAATCTGGGAAAAAAACCATCTGGGCAAAGGGGTCATGTTGCAGCGCCTGTTACATACTTGGAAATTCAGAGGCTGTAATACTGGGAAGCAGGGCAGTTAAACCTGACACTCTCTCCTACCGTATTTCACTTCCAAGTCTTTCCAAATTGATAGATCTAAAACATGAACTTCAAAATGCTCAAATGGAATTTACCATTTCAGAACTCTCATCCGGCGACAGCAATATCATAACTGACAGGGAAAAAGAGATTATAATTCAGCTCTATGAATATGGGTACTTTGATCCTGAAAGAAAGCTATCACTTACGCAGATCGCTGAAAAGCTGGATGTTTCACCTGCAGCTCTCTCAGAAATATTGAGAAAAACTTTAAGAAAGATAGTTAAGGATTATGTGGAAAGCAATCTATGAGGAAATTTTTTATGTTTATATATAATTATACATCATGGTTAGCACGGAGTATATATTTCATGGAAGCGTGCAGGGAATAGGGTTCAGGGCACATGTTAAGAAAAAAGCCACTGAACTGGGAATAACAGGCTGGGTTAAAAACATGGATGATGGCTCAGTAAAGGCAGTGTTTTCCGGAACCCCCGAAATGACTTCAATAATGGAAGCATATTGTCGAAAAATCCCGCTATCCATTATAACATCTGTGGAATCCAAGCCCGTGGAAGATGGATTTTCCACATTTGAAATATTAAAGTAATAGTCATCCTACAATTTTATATTTAAATCCGAGCTTATCCAGATTTCCGAGAAGCTCTTCTATTCTTTCCCTGTTAAGTATATTTATGGTAAACAGAAGATACTGATATCCTATTGGAGTATCCTTATCCAGATTATCTACCTCAGCATGGTATATATTCGCACCTACAGAAGAAATTGCATTAACTATCTTCTCCATGGTTCCTGGGTGATCCGGTATTTTGAATTCCAGTCTCAAAAGTTTATCTTCCATTTCCATGGCTCTGTATATTATATTTGATAATAACAGAAAATTGATATTCCCTCCTGAAAGTACAACAACAACCTTTTTTCCCTTAACGTCTATTTTGTTCTCGAATAATGCCGCCAGACCGGCAGCACCGGAAGGCTCAACCAGAACCTTCTCTCTCTCCAGCAGCTTGAAAAGTGCATAAGCTATATTTTCGTCTGATACCGTTACTACAGAATCCACATATTTTTTTACAAGTTCAAATGTGATATTCCCCGGATACTTGACAGCAATGCCATCTGCTATGGTATCATTGCTTGTATAGGGAACTATCTTATCCTCCTTCAGTGAAAGCTCCATGGAATTGGCTTTCTCAGATTCCACACCGATTACCCTGATATTTTTACCTGATGATTTCAATGCAAAGGCTATGCCTGATATGAGTCCTCCACCACCTATAGGTACAATGACAATATCAGGTTTTATGTCTTCCAGAATCTCCAGACCTATTGTCCCCTGGCCGGTAATTATATCCTCATCGTTATATGCTTCTATAAACTCCCTTTCCTCTTCAACTGAAATCTTTGTTGCGTATTCATGCGCCTCATCATAGCTATTTCCTTTCAAGATAACTTTTCCACCGTATGACTGGACTGCATTTATTTTGGTCGGAGGCGTTGTTTCAGGCATTACTATTTTGGCATCTATTCCATAATAAGCTGCTGCAAATGCCACACCCTGGGCATGGTTGCCGGCACTTGCAGTTATAACTCCATTCTTCTTCTGTTCATTTGTGAGCCGCGAAAATTTAACCATTGCCCCTCTGGATTTGAAAGAACCTGTTTTCTGAAAGTTTTCCATTTTGAAATAAACATCACATGAAAACATCTTGCTGAATGTCGTTGAATGGAATAAGGGAGTTCTGTGAAGCTTTCCCTTAATTTCATTTTCTGCATCTTCAATTTTACTGTAATCTAACATAAATTTGGATTGCTTTTATCCTTATATATGCTTTGAAATGGATAATTGCATCTATTTTTTCTCTGCAGTGCATATTTATATATATTGTAAACATAATTTTAACAGGTGTACAGTTGAAGGACGAATATTTGATGATTCAGCAGAGTGCAAAAGAATTTGCAAGAAAAGAAATCATGCCTGTAGCAGTGAAAATGGATCGTGAGAACTTCTTTCCCGCTGATCTTTTCAGGAAAATGGGCAAGGAGGGATATTTAGGTGTGACAATCCCTGAAGAATACGGTGGTTCCGGTTCCGATTATCTTTCACAGGCACTTATAGAAGAAGAGATAAGCTATGCATCCGGGTCTCTCGGACTTTCATACGGGGCCCACAGCAATCTATGCCTTGATAATCTTTACAGAAATGGCTCAGAATCTTTGCGGGAAAAATATGTGCCAGGTCTGTGTTCCGGTGACACTATAGGCTCCCTCGGAATGACAGAGCCTTCTTCCGGATCGGATGCACTTTCCATGAAAACAACAGCAGATCAGGATTCTGAAAATTTTATACTTAACGGAAGCAAGACATTCATTACAAATGCACCATATGCAAATGTATTCCTGGTGTACGCACGCACCGGGAAAGACATCACTCCCTTTGTCGTGGAATCTACCGATAGGGGCTTTTCTAGGGGGCAGGAATTTGATAAAACCGGCATGCGTGGATCACCCACTGGAACAATTTTCTTCAACGATATCCGGCTTGGGCCTGAGAGAGTTGTCGGAGATTTAAATGGTGGTAAGAAGGTTCTGCTGAGTGGTTTAAATCTTGAACGGGCAGTATTATCATTCAATGCAATTGGAATAGCAAGAAGGGCACTGGACCTTGCAGTATTATATGCATCGGAAAGGAAGCAGTTCGGAAGGCCCATAAGCGATTTCGAGCTGGTTCAGGAAAAGCTTGCATATATGTACACAAAATTTGAATCTTCTAGACTTTTTGCTATAGAGGCACTGGAAAGGGTTAAAAATGATAGAATGGATTCGCTTGATGCGGCATCCGCTATTCTGTACGCATCTGAATCATCTGAGTATATAGCAAGGGAAGCACTTCAGATTTTCGGGGGTTATGGATACATAAAAGATTTCGAAATAGAGAGGGTTTTCAGGGATTCTATACTTTTAACAATCGGTGCTGGCACTAACGAAATCAGGAAAAAAGTGATCAGCGAGGCACTGATAAAAAAATACAGGGGTGATAATAGTGGCAGATGATCATAGAAAGGTTTACATGATTGCAGGAGGCATGACTCCGTTTAAAAAAATAAATTTCAATGACGATTTTCGATTAAATGTAAAACATTCCCTCGATTATGCTCTAAAAGATTCGGGCATGAAAACAGAGGATATAGATGGTTCTGTGTCTGCATATTTTTCAGACCACCTACAGGGGCAACTCATAGCAGGAGCAATGTCAAACGATTTCATCGGATTAGCAGGAAAGCCGTCAAAGAGAATAGAGGGCGGAGGTGCTACCGGGGGTCTTGCTTTTCAAACAGCATACGAGGAGATAGCATCAGGTACCATGGATACCTGCCTAGCATATGGATTTGAAAATATGTCGCATGTGGGCACATGGCATGGAAACGATATAATAGCACTTGGAAGTGATGCTAGCTTCGATTACCCGCTTGGGGGGTTTTATACTGCATATTACGCTCTGATGGCGACGAGGCACATGTATGAGTTCGGAACAACGGAAAAACAGATGGCAATGGTTTCCGTCAAGAATCATGGAAATGCAATGCGTAACCCATACGCACAGGCACCCATGGATATTACAGTTGAGGACGTGCTGAAATCCCCTGTAGTTTCAAGTCCCATAAAAATGCTAGATATATGCCTAATGTCAGATGGTGCTGCCTGCGCTATACTCGCCTCAGAAGAGGTTGCAAAATCATTTTCAGGAAAGCCAGTTCTGATAAAATCCATAGGTTCATCTAGCGACACAATGCGTCTGGCAGACAGACCTTTCGGAAAGGTGCCTCTGTTACCCAATGAGAATGATAATATGTACAGGGATCTGAAATATCCGGGAGTCCACTCATTCCGTGCAGGCAGGCTTGCAGCAAGGATGGCATACGGGAAAGCCGGCATAACAAACCCTGAAAAAGAAATTGACTTTGCCGAACTGTATGATGCATATACATCTGCTGAGATACAGGCATACGAGGATATGGGATTCTGTCAGTATGGTCAGGGTGGAAAATTCGTAGAGGACGGTAGGTCAATGCTGGATGGTGATATACCCGTCAACATGGAGGGAGGGTTGCAAGCTTCTGGCCATGCAATCGGGGCCACTGGAATAATGCAGGCTGTTTATGCATTCTGGCAACTCCAAGAAACGGTGCATAAACATCTCGGCAGTAACAGACTTCAGGTAAAAAATCCACAGAGTGGGCTTATACACAGCCATGCGGGAACAGGAGCATATGAGGCAGTAACTATCATGGAGGCGGTTTAAAATGGGATACGGAAGATTGCTTAAGATAGATCCTGTTGTGGTTGAGTGGAATTATAATATTGAATATAGGCACAGCTATGCAGAAGACTCTCCATTCTTCATAGCACTTGGTAGGGGCAGACTCCTCGGTTCAAAATGTAAATCCTGTGGCTTCAAATATGGCACATACAGGAAATACTGTATGTATTGCGGATCAGAGACCGATGATATGGACCTTCCACTGCATGGTAAAGTTCATTCATTCACAACATGCTATTATTCCGGGGAAACTTTCAGGGGAGATGTTCCGTACACACTAGTACTGGTGGAATTCCCCGGTGTGGATTCTCTCTTCATGTCCCGGCTTTTTATAAACGATGGAGAAAAACCAGAAATCGGCATGGACATAGTAGCACAGTTCAAAAAATTCCAGAGTTTCACGGTCAATGATGTTTATTTTGTCCCTGCCTAATCTTTGTGATAAATAATTTTTGATATTTTTCTGTATATAATTTATTCCCGTATGCTACTCTTAAGAAAAATTCAGGCACGCATATAAATTTTATTTAACCTTATATGAGCTCATGATTTACTTATCATGGTTTTCAATGGGAAACTATTGTGGTTATTCTGCTAGGTTAATTGAACCAAAAAAGAAAATCAGATTAACGAGCATTATAATTTTAATGGTGAACATTCCCAGTGAAGCTCTATCATGAATTTCAGTATTATAATAGGTCATATCATCCAATATTATTGTAGTTTCGCTAATTGTTTTGCCCGCTGCAAGCCTCAAAACTCTGGCATGATATAGTTAACAAATCACAATGAGGCATATATAAATAAATCTCATTAAACAATCTTGAAGCTTCATGAAAGTCCGGTTACGTTTCCAGCGCTGTCTATATCTATATGCTCTGCTGCAGGGTGCTTCGGCAATCCTGGCATTGTCATGATATTCCCAAGTATTGGAATAATGAAATGTGAACCCCCATTTACCATAATTGAATTAACTTTTACCCTGAAATTCTTCGGAGAGTTGAGTAGACCCGGATTGTCGGAAATCGATGACTGGGTTTTTGCCATGCATATATAAAATCCGCCGAAGCCGTTATCCTCAGCATGTTTTATATCCATCAGTGCGTCTTTAGAAAAATCCACTCCATCTGCACCGTATACCTTTGTGGCTATTTTCTCTATCTTTATTTTGATGGAATCATCCAGCGAGTATGCATACTTTATTTTATTGCGGTTTATGGAATCAAGCACGGCATTCGCCAGTTCTATTCCCCCTTTACCCCCATCAGAATACACCCGAGAAATAGCATATTTTATACGTTTCTTTTCAAGTATTTCAGAAATTGTTCTGATTTCCCTATCTGTATCCAGAGAATGTACGTTAAGGGCTATAACAGGTTCTATTCCGAAGTTCCTTACATTTTCAATATGCCTCAGCAGGTTTTCAGAACCACTTTCCAGTGCGGTGATATCCTCTTTATCTATATTACTGGCCCCGCCGTGGTGTTTCATAGCCCTTATGGTGGCAACTATTACAACAGCATCCACACCTATGTTTGCCTCTCTGGTAAATATGTCCATGAACTTCTCGAAGCCTAGATCGGATCCGAAGCCCGCCTCTGTTACCGTATAATCGAATAAATTCATTGCAGCATAATCTCCCAGTATGCTGGATGTTCCATGTGCTATGTTGCCGAACGGCCCGGTATGTATAATTGCCGGAACGTTTTCCACGCTCTGCACTAAATTGGGTTTTAGCGCATCGGCAAGCAGTGCCGCCATGGCTCCATTTGCTTTTATATCCTTTGCAAAAACAGGTTTATTTTTTATGGTGTACCCGATAATTATATTCCCGAGTCTTTCCTTCAAATCTTCATAACCCTTGGATAATGCCAATATTGCCATTATTTCTGAGGCTGCAGTGATCACAAAGGAATCATTTGCCAGAATACCATTGATCCTGGAGCCGTTTCCGACAATAATGGCTCTGAGTGAACGGTCATCCATATCAACTGTCCTTGGAAATGCAATTTTCTTCGGATCGATTCCAGATTCATTTCCATAATATATATGATTATTAATCATGGCAGAGAGCAGATTATGTGCAGCAGATATTGCGGGGAAGTCCCCAGTAAAAATTAGATTTATCTTATCCGAAGGCTCCACAGTGGATTTTCCTCCTCCGGTTGCACCACCCTTTACGCCGAAGCATGGTCCAAGCGAAGGTTCTCTTATTGCTATGCCCACATTTTTTCCAATCTGTTTCAGTGCCTGTGTAAGACCTATAGCAGTGGTGGTTTTACCTTCCCCCGCAGGTGTCGGAGTCATTGCGGTCATCAATATAATTTTACTCTGCTTCTTGCCGGGAATAGTATTTGAAATTCCGAGCTTGGCAGCGTATTTACCATATAATTCATAATCGCTAATTCCTAGGTCTTCAAGGATATTTTTAATATCTTTTAACATAAATCATATATAGAGTATTAATAGTAAAGATTTTTGTTCTTCTTATAATGCATCTTCCATTTCTTTAATCACTCTTATGGTTTCTTCCACAGCTTCCATGAATAGTTTAATTTTTATCAATTCTCCGTACATATATTCAACGTCTCTCAGTATTTTCAAATTTACTCTGATATTATTGATAGATGTATGTATTGCTGTATATGACATGTACCCTGCAGATATACTGTCAGTGATGAGATTCCTGTTCCCATACCTGCATAAGAATAGGGAATTATTCAGATTATCCATGGATATTCCGGCTATCCTCCATGATATATACACACTTTTCTTTATAGCCTTATTAAGCATATCTTTCCTTTCAGGATTTTCTCTATCCATATGAAGCGCGTCCATTATTTCCAGAAATGAACTTTCGTCATCACTGCTCAGTTTCCTGAGCTTTTTTATTATTTCGACAGCATTTCTTGAAATATCTTCAAAATCATGATTATATGCCTCCAGTTTCTTTTTCCCAATAGAAAGAAGCGATGCCATGGAGTTCAGGGAAGCCGAAAACATTGAGGAAATAGCAGAGGCAGAACCACCACCCGGTGTTGCTGACTCGCTCTTCAATTTTGATATGTATTCATCTAAGTCCATTTTACAGTATTATCTATCATTTCAAAAACTTTCTTATTTTTCCGACGATATCACTGAAAATTATATATTTTTTTATTAATTATATATTTTTATTTTTTACCTATTTAGCTCAAATATATTTATTCTAACTCGATCAAGTATTCTTTTATCATGGTAAAATATCAGGTATGAAAAAGTATTAAATTCTTTTATGTATTTTTAGTACACACTCGTGATGCAAAATGATAAATGTTTTAGATAAGGTTATAAAAAGAGACGGCTCCAGCGTTCCATTTGATAAGAAAAAGATAGCAATGGCGATATTCAAGGCCATGCTCTCTGTGAAAACTGGGTCCATGGAAGAGGCCAACAAGCTGGCAGATTACGTTACAAAAGAACTTGAAAAAACGGGGAAGGAACCCACCGTTGAGGTTATACAGGATACTGTAGAAAATGTGCTCATGACACAAAAAATTAAAGGAGCTTCATACATATCCGTTGCCAAGGCATATATACTTTACAGGGAAAAGAGAAATACTGTCAGACAGGAAAAGGAATTCCTCGGTGTAAAGGATGATTTAAAATTGAGTGTGAATGCAGTCAAGGTTCTTGAGGCAAGATACCTCTTCAAGGATTCAGAGGGAAAAATAATAGAAACACCGAAGCAGATGTTCCATAGGGTAGCGATGCATCTCGGAATTATTCAGGGGCTTTATGATTATATATCATACAGGAAATCAGGGAAGGTTCCAGAGAAGGGGACTGTTTATACCGGCATAACAAAAACCCAGGATGAAGAGTTCAGGAGGGCATTCAATGAACTCAGGCAGGAGAAGAGCCTAGATGGCACATATGAGGAATTCCTAGATTTTATACAGACCAAAAAAACAATGATAAACTACTGGATTGACAGATTTGAAACTATGATGACAAATCTTGAATATGTGCCAAATTCGCCTACCTTGATGAATGCTGGAGGCCCTTTGGGGCAGCTCAGCGCATGCTTTGTTCTTCCGGTAGATGACAGCATAGATTCTATATTTGACACACTCAAGGCAACAGCAGAAATACATAAATCCGGTGGTGGAACCGGGTTCTCGTTTACCAGGTTACGTGCCAGCGATGATATCGTTGCATCAACCAAGGGTGTTGCTTCCGGGCCCGTATCATTCATGAGAATATTCGATGTTACAACCGATGTAATCAAGCAGGGCGGAAAGAGAAGGGGAGCCAATATGGGAATCCTCAACTACAACCATCCAAATATAATGGATTTCATAACAAGCAAGGATGCGGAGAACAAAATACTGAGCAACTTCAATATATCTGTTGGTGTAAATGATGAATTTTTCGAGAAGCTTGACAACGATGAGTATATAGATCTTATCAACCCGCGGGATGGCAAGGTAATGAATAAAATAAAAGCATCAACTTTATGGAATTCAATAGTCAATCATGCATGGACTACTGGCGATCCCGGAATGGTATTTCTTGACGAGATCAACAAGAAAAATCCGGTAAAGAATATAGGATATATAGAGTCAACAAATCCATGCGTTACAGGCGATACCAGAATATACACATCAGAAGGAATAAAAACTGCCAAACAGCTGTACGATGAGGGAGAAAGCTTAAACGTAAAGATTGACGGTAGATTCGGGGGCAGTTTCAAACAATCTTCAAACGTTATTTATACCGGATTCAAGGATGTATACAGAATAACAACAAGTGAAGGCTTTGATATCACTGTTACAGGCGACCACAAAATATACAGTGAAGAGAGGGGCTGGATAGAGGCATTGAAACTTAAAGAAGGGGAAAAAATCAGAATATTAAACGAGGGTGGATCCTTCGGTCCTCATGGCAACTTAGAGGAAGGCAGGGTTCTCGGATGGCTTGTAGGGGATAGACATATAAATAAAGGGACCAATAACGACCGTGCTGTTCTTTCTTTCCATGATCAGGATACGTCTTTTGCACCTGAGTTTGAAAACTATGTAAACAATATAGTCAGGCCGTCCACCAATAACCGTGATTACAATATAGGAATGGTGAATATTGAAAGCGGGAACTGCATTACAATGGCGTCAGAATATGCTTTAATAAATAATAAACTAAGGGTTCCAGATACCGTTTTTGCCGGTACAATGGAAATGCAAAAAGGCTTTTTACAGGCATTATTTGAGGCTGATGGAACAGTAAATATATATGGCAATAGCACAAGGCACATACATTTAACATCAATAAGTGCCAAGTTATTACAGGGAGTTCAGGGATTATTACTTAACTTCGGGATATATAGTAGAATATATTTCAATCGCAGAAAAGCTGGTTCTAAGATGTTCCCAGACTCGAATAGAAATCGAAAAATGTATGACACACAGGCATACCATGAGTTATATATAATGGGCAAAAGTGCAATAACATTCCATAATAAAATAGGATTTATATCAGAAAGAAAGAACTCAAAACTGCTAACTCTTGTGAATAGCTACTCTCTCGGTCCAAGGGAAGAGGACTGGATTGCTAGAACTGAAAATATAGAATATATAGGCAAAGATGACGTATATGATCTTGTAGAACCATCCACTCATTCATTTGTAGCTAATGGAATCGTGGTACATAACTGCGGAGAGCAGCCGCTTTTGCCTTACGAATCATGTAACCTTGGCTCGATAAATCTCTCAAAATTCGTTGAGAATGGAACATTTAACTATGACAGGTACAGGGATACAATCGATGTTGCAACCAGATTCCTTGAAAACGTTGTTGACGCAAATAAATTCCCGGTTGAATCCATAAAGAATATGACCAGGAAGACAAGAAAAATAGGGCTGGGTATAATGGGATTCGCCGATGCACTTATAATGCTGGGCATACCGTACAACAGCAATGAGGCCCTGGAATTCGGTGAAAAGGTGATGAAAACACTTAACGATGAATCACACCTTGAATCACAGAAACTTGCAGAGGAGAGAGGGGTTTTCCCGGGATGGTATGGTTCGGAGTACGAGGAGAATGGAATAAAAATGAGGAACTCAACCACCACAACAATCGCCCCCACGGGAACCATATCTATAATTGCAGGATGCTCATCTTCAATAGAGCCACTATTTGCACTGGCATTCGTAAGGCACGTGCTTAACGGACAGGAACTTCTGGAGGTCAATCCGCTACTGGAGGATACACTGAAATCCAGAAACCTGTTTACACAGGAAATCATGGAAAAGATAGCAGAAACCGGCAAGCTCGGGAATCTTGATTTACCGGAGGACATAAAAAAACTCTTCGTAACGGCTCAGGAAATTGATCCGGACTGGCATGTACTGATGCAGGCAACATTCCAGAAATACTGTGATTCCGGTGTTTCAAAGACAATAAACCTGCCCTTCGAGGCAACACAGGATGACATAGCAAAATCATACCGCCTTGCAAAGGAACTCCACTGCAAGGGAATAACAGTATACAGGGATAGAAGCAAAAGCCAGCAGGTACTCTATGCAGGTACCGGACAGAAAAAGAGCGATGAGGAAAAAAAAATTGACCTCACCATGAAAATGCCTGATAAGCTTTTGAAACTGGATGCCACATTTGATCCCGCATGCCCGACAGGAAAATGTGATTTATAAATAAAGATAAATTTTTATAATATTTCTTTGACTGTAAGTGCAAATCGTATTCCATCGATGTCTGTTAATATACCATTTTTTATACGTATACGGTTTCATTCAGGTTTATGTAATTCGGATATGAGTTTATTTATTATTTCCGGGTCTTCAAGCCCGGTAATATCACCGGAAACACTCTGCTTCACCAGTATTTCCCGCAATAATCTTCTCATGATTTTTCCGGATCTTGTTTTTGGCATAAATGAAACTATAAAAATGGATGATGGTTTGGCGAATGAACCTATTCCTGCTATAATGGAATCTCTTACCATCGCTTTTATTGTGTTTATATCCGAATTAAATTTTTTATCAATAGAAACAAATACCACTGGAGTTGTGCCTGTTAAAGCGTCTTCTATCCCAATTACGGCAGCCTCAGATACACCAGGAACTGACATTACTGCATTTTCCATTTCCATAGTGGATATTCTATGCCCTGAAACATTTATAACATCATCTGTCCGACCTAATACCCAGATATGCCCGAAACTGTCTTCAACCGCCTGGTCATACGTGCAATAACTGTTTGGGAAAATAGAAAAATACTCTCTTATAAATCTATCATGGTTTTTCCATATGTCCCTTGCAAGTCCTGGAAACGGTTCTGTTAATACAAGTGTTCCTATTTTATTAGGAGGCAATGGTTTCCCATTATCATCAAGAATACTGAACGAATGTCCTGGCAAAGGTAAACCACATGAACCAGGTCTAGCATCCGTAACCCCAACTATCGATGAAGTCCATGCACTGCCTGTTTCGGTCTGTCCGTATGTATTGTTTATTTCAATATTCCCATCTCCAATATTTTTATGTACCCAGAACCACGTTTTGATATCTAATGGTTCCCCAACCAGTGATACAAGTTTTAGGGAGGAAATATTATATTTCTTTGCCGTTGTTTCTCCATCCCTCGCAAGCATTCTTAGAAATGTGGGAGCTGTAAATAATTTTGTCACATTATATTTTTCAATTATTTTGTAGAAATGATCAATTGAAGGATAATCGAGTGCTCCTTCATATGCAATAACTGTTGCACCATGAGCTAATCCACCAACCAGTTCAAATATAGGAAACGTGAGCCATCCAACATCAGCGGTGCACCAGTATACATCCTCCATTCCCAGATCAAGGGCGTATTTCACGTTATTGTATGAACCAATTAGAAACCCAATACCTGAATGTACAATACCTTTAGGTTTTGACGTGGTTCCTGATGTATATATAATAAAACCCGGCGCATTTGCTTCTATAGGCAGTGGTTCCAGTGAATTTTCTGCTTTATTTATGAAAGTATCAAAAAATATATCCTTTTTACCTATTTGCCGCCTATTTTTATCATATCCAGCCACCACTATAACGTTTTCAATGCTTGGTATATCAGCTATAACCGAATCAATCTTCTCCTTCAACTCAATTATTTTTCCTTTCCTTATCGTGTTTTCTGCTGTGATAATTATTTTAGGTTCTGTGTCAATTAATCTCTCTTTAAGTGCATTAGCTGAAAACCCGGAGAAAATAATATTATATATTGCTCCAATTCTATAACATGCGTGTACGGCAATGAATGCTTCGATTACATTTGGGAGGAAAATTGCTACAACATCACCTTTTTTAATTCCTATCATAGTCATTGCACTGGCGAATTTGCCTGTTTGATCCCTTAATTCTGAATAGGTTACTCTTCTGCTCTCACCACGTTCGTTTAACCATATTATAGCATCCTTTCCTGGAGTTTTATTCGCATATCTATCTATGCAGTTAAGGCTCACATTTGAGTAACCGTTAACAAAAAATTTGAAATCCGGAAATGAGCCATCTATTAATTTATCCCATTTTTTAAACCATTGCATTTCGGAAGCCACATCGCCCCAGAAATCCGATGAATTTTTAATTGAACTCCTGTAAAAATCCTTATATGAATCTTTTTCTCTAACTTGCATTTGATTAATATTTCGTTTCAATGGAGGAAAGGAAGTACTCAGTTTCAATATGCTCTCGATATTATCATCTGAACTCTTACTTACCATAATTAAAACTAAAATATATTACTATATAAATTCTTGTATATAAACATGCTAAAATTCATTTAGTAATATTATTTATCTACAAG
This sequence comes from Thermoplasmata archaeon, assembly GCA_021797385.1. The sequence goes on from JAJZZW010000020.1 coordinate 16,607, forward strand.
AAACGTTATTTTTAATTTTAATATTATGTACTTTAAAAAAGGTTAATATAGTAATTAATAAATAAACTTTGGATAACAATGAAATACAAGGGACGAAATGTTTATATGGTTGCAGGAGGTGTCACAAAATTTTCCAAGGCATCGCCGTAAATGGATTTTAGACTAATGGTAAAAAAAGCCTTTGATTACGCAATGAACGACGCCGGCCTAAATTTAAGTGATATAGACGGCTCTGTTGCATCTTATTTTTCGGATCATTTTCAGAGGCAATTAATGGCCGGTATTATGGTTCAGGACTACCTTGGATTAACTCCGAAACCCAGCAAGCGTATTGAGAGCGGTGGAGCTACCGGTGGTATAGCATTTCAGACAGGATATGAAGAAATTGCTTCCGGTAGAATGGATACATGTGCTGTTTATGGTTTCGAAACAATGTCTCATGTAAATACCTGGAAGGGCAATGAATTCATAGCTTTAGCAAGTGATACAAATTTTGATTATCCTCTTGGAGGATTTTATACAGGATATTATGCTATGATGGCTATGAGACATATGTATGAGTTCGGAACAACTGTAGAGCAGCTGGCCAAAGTATCTATTAAAAATCACGGGAATGCTATACATAATCCATATGCACAGAGCCCCATGAAATTAACTGTTGAGGATGTAAGAAATTCACCGATGGTATCATATCCTCTGACACTACTAGATGTATGTAAATGTCTGATGGAGCGGCTGTTGCAATACTTGCATCTGAAGAGGAGGCATTTAAAATTACCGATAATCCAGTACTTATAAGCGGTATAGGTACGGGCACAGATTCTATGAGATTATCTGACAGGCCATTTGGTAAGGTTCCACTTTTGCCAAATGAAAATGAATCTGACTATAAAAACCTAAAATATCCTGGAGTCCATTCATTCAGGGCAGGGAGGATGGCAGCAATGGAGGCTTATAAGAACTCAGGAATAACAGATCCACTGGATGAACTGGACTTCGTTGAATTGCACGATGCTTACACATCTTCAGAAGTTCAGACATATGAGGATTTAGGTCTTTGTAAATATGGAGAAGGAGGTAAATTTATTGAAGAAGGAAAATCAAAACTCAATGGAAAAGTTGCAGTTAATCCATCGGGCGGATTACTGGCATCGGGTCATCCCGTTGGTGCCACTGGAATAATGCAGTCAGTTTACGCATTCTGGCAACTTCAGCATACTATTAAAAAGCATTTCCAGGATGATACATTACAGGTTAAAAATGCAAAGAAGGGATTAATACACAGTCATGCCGGTACAGGTACTTATGTTGCCGCAACTGTGATGGAAAGGGTAAAATCTTGAGGTGAAAAAAATGGTTATAAATAAAAATGCAAAATTACCGGAATCGCAAAATGGAACAGAAGTGTACAACACAGACCTTCTAGTAATAAAATGGCATTATGACGTTGATTATATACACAGCTATGCACAGGACTCCGAATTTTTTAGAGCCCTAGGCAAAAAACAGTTACTGGGCAGCGAGTGTACAAAATGTGGATATAAATATGCTACGCCACGTGGTCACTGTATGATGTGTGGTAATGAAACAAAATGGATAGAACTGCCTCTATCAGGAAAAATACATTCGTGGACTACATGCTATTTTAGTGGTGAAGAATTCCTGAACGAAACGCCATTCAATCTTGTTATGGTTGAGTTTGATGGAATTGATTCGTTGTTTATGTCCAGATTGATCGAGGCAGAGAAGGATGATATATACATAGGTATGCCAGTGAAGGCGAAGTTTAGAAAATGGCTTAAGTACAACACTACCGATGTTTATTTTGTACCAGACGTCTGAAATTGGATTAATTAAAAATAATTTATATTTATAAACCTTAACTCGCTAATTCTTAGGTAATATGTCCATGTTTATCTTCTTTAATAGTGATTCAACCCTTTTGGGAATCTCATTAAACTCTATCTTATTATCTGAGTATTCCACTGCATAGACCTTTGAC
>JAJZZW010000148.1 GCA_021797385.1 Thermoplasmata archaeon
ACTTTTATAAAAACCTGCAGATACCATTTTGCTGACTGCCTTTTCTATTAAAGGATCTGGGTGTATACTGTTATTCTTGGTTATAATGCCTACACGCTTTATTGAAATGTATTCAAGAACTGCCATTCGTATAAATTCCGATCTGCTGGAAAAGTTGCTATTATATGAAAGAAAAGAATCTATCTCTTCAAGTTCATCATCCGAGATTCGTATTGTCAACTTTTCATTCTTCTCATTCATTAATAAAGTTAAGGAATAGTTATATATAAATTTATTGATTGTAAGGACATATTTGTATATTTGTACATATTAATTGAAAATATAAAATATATATATTAATTGATGGTGCCTGAAAATAGGTATTTTAAAAAAAATAAACTAAGTATTATCTTTAAAATGTAATATTTAATATTATTCTGTACATTTAATTTTAAAAAGAAAAAATAAAACAATATTAATTAACCTCTTTGAAATTATATCTTATGGACTTTGATTATAATAAATTATTAAATGATGCATCCGGTGTACTATCTTCGAAGACACATACAGAGGAAAGATTAAAGGTTCCCGAACCGGAGATTATATATGAAGGAAAGGCTACAATAATACGAAACTTTCTTGATATTACGGAAATGTTAAATAGAAACCCTGAAGATCTGGTAAAATATCTTACAAAGGAATTTGGAATCGGCGCAAACATATCTGGTAGAAGGCTGGTAATCAACAGAAAGCTCCGGGAAGAAGAGATTAATGATAAATTAAATGCTTATATGGCAACATATGTTATGTGTTATGAATGCTCATCCCCGGATACAACAATAGAGAAGGTTGGCCGCACATATTTACTGGTATGTAAGGCATGTGGTGCCGAGCACCCCATCAAGGCATCAAGAGAAATTAAGGAAAATGAGGAGGAGATATCAGAGGGAAAAACATATGCTGTCACCATAAATGAGATCGGCCGGTCCGGTGAAGGTCATGCATTTTATGGTGAATTTACAATTTATGTGCCGGGTACAAAAAAGGGAGAGCATGTAAAAGTTTTAATCAAAAAGATCAGGAAAAATGTAGCAATAGGGGAAGTTGTAAAATAATGGACAGAGTACTTCTTGATACAAATACATTGATTTACGCAATAAGAAATAAGATAGACATTGAATATGAGTTAAAGGGTGTGATTCCACCTGTATCGCCTGCAGTTCCTGAATGTGTGGTAGTGGAATTGAACGGCCTCGGAAAATCCAAGTGGTATGCTAGGGCAGCCCTGGAATACAGCAAAAGGTTCGAGTACGTGCATTCAAGCGGTGAAGGAGATTTCTGCATTATGATGACTGCAATACATATGAATGCCTTTGTATTAACAAATGATAAACGTTTTCTGAAAACTCTGAGGAATAGGGGTGTGAGATGCATGACGTTGAGTGGTGGTCACAGGATTCAATTTTAAAAGGAGCTATATGGATTCAATAATCTTTCCATTTTTCTTGATTTCCGTATTAGAAAAATAATATAAATATAACATAATAACATACCTCTATATGGATTACAATCTCTATAATACTGTAAAGGTCTTAAAGAAATTATCTGGATCAGGGAATACTGTATATATATCATCAGGGCAACTGGCCACTGAACTCAACGTAAGTCAGCAAACCGCCTCAAGATTTATAATTGAACTGGCAAATGGAAAATATATAGAGAGAACTTTACAGAATAGAAAGCAGAAGATTACTCTTCTGGAGGCATCATTAGACCTCCTTTATTCCGAACTTAATGATTTAAACTCTATTCTGAAGATGCGGCAGGATTTCGAGCTGAAGGGAGAGATACAGAGTGGCTTGGGTGAAGGAAAATATTATATTTCCCAGAAAGGGTATATGGATCAGTTCAGCGATAAGCTACGGATCAAACCTTATCCTGGAACATTGAATATCAAAATTTACCCTGAGTATGAAAATATATTGAGAAGAATAAGAAGTGCTGAGGGTATACATATCAATGGTTTCAAGGACAATGAAAGAACATTTGGTGCGGTCAAATGCTTCTACGGGAAAATAGACGGAACCGCCGCATGGTTGATATTCCCGGAAAGAAGCAGCTACACAGATATCGTAGAAATTATATCTGAAAAATTCCTGAGGAGGGAATTGAATCTTAAGGACAATGACAGGCTTACAGTCCGGGTAACTCTTGATAAATGATCTCTATGAAAGCTGTTGCACTGTTTTCAGGGGGAAAAGATTCATTTTTATCTGCCATGATTGCGGAAGAGCAGGGTTATACAATAGAATACGGGATTACTGTTGTGCCTGAAGAATATTCAATGATGTTCCATTATCCGAATTCAAAAATGTCTGAATATGCTGCATCGCTTCTTGGATTTCCTATCAGATACATACCTGAAAGTGAATATAAAGGATATATAGAGGATATTTCCATGAAAGGAATGGATGCAATAGTAACAGGGGCGATAGCCTCAGATTATCAGAAAACCAGGATAGAAAAGCTATGTTATGGATCCAGAACTATTGTCTATTCCCCATTATGGAGGAAAAAACAGGATTATGTGATAGAACAGCTGTTACTTCGGAATATAAAAGCTATGATAGTGTCGGTTTCCGCCGAGGGTTTCACGGTTGATGATCTGGGTTCAACAATAGATGTAAGTTATTTTCTTCATCTCAAAGACCTTGAAAACAAATATGGGATAAACATAGCAGGGGAAGGGGGAGAATATGAAACTTTTGTATACCGCCTGGAAAATAAATCCATAGATAAAATGAACAGCAAAAAGGTATGGAAAAATTCCGGTGGTTACTTATTATTATCTAAATAATTTAAAAACTTATATATTTCTCAGTATTTCTTCCCCTGACATCTCTTTTTTACAGTAAACGCACTTAATTACAAGAGGATTTTTTTCAACGGTTTTAAATTCTGATTTTACAGGTTCACCGGCATTGGTAATGCAATTCTGATTGTCACATCTTACTATACCCTTGAATGTCTCTGGCATATCCAGACTAAATTTTTCTATAATTTCATAGTTTTTTATTATACTTATGGTTGCCTGATTCGCAATCAATGCAATTTTATCTAATTCCAGCTTCTCAAGGAATTTATTTTCTATTTTTATAACGTCTTTATATCCGATCTTCCCACTCAGAACCCTGATTCCTATGCTGATTGAATTTGACTCATCTATTCCCAGTATATTCAGGACCTTCAGTGCCTTTCCTGCATCGATATGGTCTATGACTGTACCTTCCTTTATTTTGGATATTTTAAGTGTTTTTTCCATATTAATCACCTGCAATCATGGATATAAGGGCCATCCTTACTGGAACCCCGTAATATGCCTGCTTGAAATATTTTGCAGTTTTCATATTGTCCACATCTGGGGAAATTTCATCAACCCTTGGCAGTGGATGCATTATTATTGCTCCCCGCTTGATCATCCCTGCTTCCCTACCGGTTATTTTGTATGAACCTATGAGTTTTGCATACTCATTCTTATCTGTGAACCGCTCTTTCTGAATTCTTGTAACGTAAAGAATGTCGGTATCCGCAAGAAACTTTTCAAGACTGCTTGAAGTATTTACGTTCAGCTGTCCCTTTACTTCATTGTATACATGCTTCGGAAGGGCCAGGCTCTCAGGAGATACCAGATTTACAGTTACATTATAGCGGGAGAGTGCTGAAAGCAGTGAGTGAACGGTTCTGCCGTATTTTAGGTCTCCTATGATTGTAATAGTTTTTCCATCTATAGACCCAAGTTCTCTGCGGATAGTATAAAGATCAATCAATGTCTGTGTTGGATGTTCTCCAGATCCATCACCTGCATTGATTACAGGCTTAGAGGAGAATTTGGATGCCAGAAGCGCTGCCCCCTCCAGTGGATGCCGGATTACTATGATATCTGAGTATGATTCAACTATTCTGACAGTATCTGCCAGGGTTTCTCCTTTGGATGTTGAGGACGTCTTTGAATCAGCCATGCTTATAACCGATCCACCAAGACGTTCCATGGCAGATTCGAAAGAAAGCCTGGTTCTTGTGCTGGGTTCATAGAAAAGTGTTGCAAGTATTTTCGATGACATATCATTCATTTTCTGTCCTGTATTGAGATTTTCCAGCATTTTATCTGCCTGAGTGAATATCTCATTGATATCCTCCTCTGCAAGATCTGCAATTGAAATAATACTCCTGTTTTTTAACATTATAAACCTTATTCTTAACACTATCTTTAACTTTTTTATGGATTTTATATCATATCCCTAATAGAAGCATATTACAAATCAATATACCAGAAAGAAAGCCACTGAGTTTACGATGTGGATGAATTTCTGGAATTATATACAAATATTCTATATATAATTAATAATTAGAATATTTTCAGAACCCACGCATGATATAATTTTTAAAATAACAACAAATTAAATATTTCTGGAATAAATATTATGTAGCAATTTAAAGAGGGACTTTATATGCAATTAAATTATTATTTATATGCATGGTATATAAAACTACTTATAAATT
>JAJZZW010000149.1 GCA_021797385.1 Thermoplasmata archaeon
TTCTAACCGAGGTAGGAACGCCTGTTATGTCTGAAATTTTTCCAGATTTTACCATTTCCCCGAGCCCCTCCAGAAAGTATTTCGTGGTAGAGCCTGTGCCCAATCCAAGCTTCATGCCACTATGCACGTATTTTAAGGCCCCCATTGCAGCAAGTTTTTTTTCATCTTCATACATGGTATAGTATAGCAGGTTGGTTAATTAATATTTAGCGCTCATTAGAAGAATATTATATCTCAAATACAGGTAGAATAAAGTATACGAATTCTATTAAAGTGCTGGAAATCCAAGCGCAACATCTATTATTATACCCAGAGCAAGCACTACTGAAGCATATATATTATAATAAAATGCCTTACCAAAATTGCCTTTGTAGGCAAGCATGAACGCAGTCAGCATGATGGCCCCGTGAAATGTTGTTGTAATATAAGATAAAATGTTCAATCGATATACAATATCTCCACCGAATGCAAGGGCAACCGAAAGAATCTGGTTAATTCCAGCAAATTTTAGCGCATTTACACCGAGAAGTGTGGCAAAACTATGAAGGTTATTTTCTCTATCATATTCCATATCAGGTATATGGTTATATAAATCAAATCCCAGGGCCCAGAATATTGTTGCAAATACAAAAAACCATGGTATCCTGTCTATAATATAAAGGGGATTGTGTGCCCCGATGGCTGCTATGGCACCTGCCATAACCGAAAGTCCCTGTATAGAAGCAATCTGATAGTTTGCAAACGAAGTATATCTCTTCATATATGGATAACTTATTATTACCAGCGCACCAAGAGGCGATATTGAAAACGCCACAATATTGATAAAATAAACTGAAATGAAATAACCAACAAGACCTATTGCTATCAGAGTATATGCATTTTTTACTGTAATGACACCGGTAACCAGGGGTCTTGTTCTTGTCCTGGGATTTTTTGCATCTATGAACCTGTCGGCGAGATTATCATTTGTCATTCCCGCTATCCTTATAAAGAAAAGTGCAAAGAAAATCAGTATCAAAACCCTGAGGGACGGTATGCCGCGGATCGCCAGAAAAGCACCGAGGTAGGCCATGGGAAGACTAAAAAAAGTTTGCTCCATTCTGAGAAACCTCAAAATGATGTAAAGTGTGCTTTTTACATCTTTTGCTCCTCCCGGATCCCACATCTTTCCCTATTTATGGCAAATTAATAAACCTTATTAAAAAATTTTCTTGGTTAAAAATGACTGATAATCCCCATTTTTCCCCTTCTGGTCCTGTAATATTTAGAAAGGAATGCAGACATCAATGAATATATATATCCTGTATGTGCTGATGATTCCTCAATACCCCACGGATATTTACTTTTAATTCTTATGCCAGACCCATCAAAATTATCCAGAATTGAAATGAATACCGGTTTGAAATCATTCATAACTCCGTTGATGCGTGAACCGACGAAGGTACCCTCTCTCATAGAAAGTTCCCCTGATTTTATATCTGAATCAACAATATCTCCAACGGCATATATACCATCCTTTACCTTGAAATTTCTATCCACTTTAAGGAAATTTTTAAACAGTGCAGGTTTGCAGCGTGGAAAAATGAAATCCGGTTCTGGAGATATAGATATTCCTGCATTTTTCAGGAAATTTTTAACGGTGATTGCAACATTTTCTCCCAACTGTCTCATAAAATTGCCACTATAACCTGCCTTTATTCCGGTTTTATTTAATTTTAATATATACTGCAACAAAATATAATCATCAAATTCATTTTCAGAAGCAATATAATGATTTCCGTAAAACTGCGCATTATCCATGAATCTTATCTGTCCCTCTCTGGAGCATCCTGTTGCAATAACAATGTTTTCTCCATGATATTCATGCTCATCGGTTTCTACTGAATAGTTATTCATATTTATTTTAACTACTTTTTCCCTTACAGCGCTGGGAATATTTATTTTTATATCTGATGTTTTTGAATGATAAATAAAGACACCGTTTGAATCCATTAACAAAGTATTCTTCTTATTTTTTATAGTATAATAAGCATTCAATCCCGAGTAACCTGCACCGATGATTATGTTTTTGTATTCCCGCAAAAAATCTACTCTCTGTCTACAGTTATATTTTTTACAGATGCAATTTCACTATCCAGAAAATATTTCAGCGACTTCCGTATAATTAAATCCAGAGTTGTTGGAGGTATATTCAGTGTTGCTGAAAGTTCCATGAGATTAATCCTCTTCGGAACATCAAAAAATCCAAGGTCGTATGCCTCTTTTACAATGAAAAGTGATTTTTTGTCTACCTTGGATTTTTTATATATATTTATTAATACGTCATTTCCTGTTGCATTCTTTAATCTTTCAGAGAGCTCCCTAACCAGTTCCATACTGGTCATTGACATATACCATATATTTTCCCCTTTCTCTATTTTCTCTTCCTTGGTAAACGATGCATCCCCTTCCCCTGTGTATTTTTTTATTATGCCGAGTATTGGGCATTCTTCAGTGGCCAATTTTATTATCATAATATTATCATTACTGTATAAAGTGTCAACATTAAGGACTTCACTGCTTGCCTTAATTGACGAAAGTATTTTCCCGAGGTCATTCTTTTTATAATAAATCTCTGCAATTTCATAAATGACACCGTCTTTTATTTCTTTCTTTATTACTCTTGAATTAATCCCGAACTCCGAATATAAACCACTGAGCGAACAGCTCTGATTTTTTATCCTGAATTTAACATCCATCTGTGTTTCCTCCCTGTGTGTCATATTGCGTCTTACAAAATATATACATAATGGTTTATAAATTTTTGTAGTCCATGATTAATGGTCTGACCATTTTTAAAGTTTTGCACCTGTAATTACAATCCATGATTTGTAGAACGATTTTCCATCCCATCCTATTGCAGAGGAATATCCACTTCTGTCATTTACAATATATTCAAGAGATTTTATACCTTCATCTGATTTTTTATCCACTGGATTTAACCACTGTTCAAACGTAATTTTCCTGCTATAGATTTCACTTTTAATGTTGCTGAATCCGGCATTCTCTAAAATTTTTTTCCACTCTTCCGGGGATGCAGCGTACATATGGGATGGGTCCCGCATTCTCTCCATATCATTCAAACTATTTATCATATTATCCGGTGCGGTCATATCGTCTATTCCTATCCTACCACCTGGTTTCAGAACCCTGTAGCATTCATTTGCAAATTCATTTTTATTCTTGAAATGATGCGGCGCCCTCCTGGATGTAACAACATCAAACTTTTTATCCTCGAATGGCATCAAATCAACATAGCCTTTGACCGTAATTACATTTTTGAGTCCATTTTCCTCAGCAAGCTTTCTGGTTTCATCAAGCATTTTATCAACCATATCCAGAGCATAAACTTTTGATATTTTCTGTGCCAATTTAACTGCAGTGAAACCAGCACCAGTGGCGGCATCAAGCCCGATCATATCTCTATTCAGTTCAAGCATATCCATGAGAATATTTAGATCATTGTCTCTTGCATGGGATTCACTTTTTGAATAGTAATCAGAGTTTTTGGAAAAAAAATCTTTCGTTTTATCATATCCATTCATGAAAAAATATTGATACAGTGTATATAAACTAATCTCAAATTACTGTATTATATAAAAATAAACTTTCTAATGCGGAGAGTGGGATTTGAACCCACGAATCCCTGCGGAAATGGACCCTAAATCCATCGCCTTTTCCTAGCTCGGCAATCTCCGCACACTCTGTATTATGGAAGTTTATATATAATTTATTGAACAAATTAGAAATACATTCCACGCATGATGGATTATGATAGACCCGGATGATACTGCAGTGGTGATGATTAATTACAGTACAGACTTTTTCAGACACACATTCAGTAAAATGGAATTTCTGTTAGGCATGGATTATATGAATTCCTTCGTTTCTAAATATAACATCCCTGTTATACGTACTAGAAGAAAACTCTGTTATGATATTCATAATCACGATTTGAAAGAGATACGGGATTTCAAGGAAAAAAACAGGAAGAAGAATATGCCTCCTGAATCTGATTACGATGAAAATTTTATAAAGGAATTTAATAGAAAAATAACCGTTAAAAATGAGATAAATGTTCAAAAGGAGGACATTTTTTTTCACAGTAACATTGCAAATATTCTGGAAAATACGGAGAGAAAAACAATATTATTCGGTGGATTTTTTACGGATACTGACGTATTTATCAGTTCTGTAAGTGCCGGTATTCGTGAGTACAGAAGCCTTGTGGTATCTGATATCTCTTCCACATATTCTGAGCGATTGTACTTCCAATCCTTGGAAATGATTAGCCAATTCATAGAAGTGATAGATACCAGAGACCTTGGAGAGGATTTCCCCTTATAGTTCCAATAAGGAAACTATTTAACCCCATGATAAATAATAGTTTATGCTGGAACAGTTATTTAAGCCTAAAAGTATAGCAATTGTTGGTGCATCATCTGACAGCCTCAAGGTTGGCAATATCATTTTAAGGAATATAGC
>JAJZZW010000150.1 GCA_021797385.1 Thermoplasmata archaeon
ATTACGTACCAGATACATCGGTAATAGTTAGCGGAAAATTCAGGGAATACATAGCCAGAAAAAAAGATGTCAGAGTCATTTTATCTGAAGCCATGATTGCAGAAATTGAACATCAGGCAAATGAGGGCAGATCCATAGGTTTTACTGCTCTGGAAGAACTCAAAAAACTTAGAGAGCTATCCGACACTGGCAAAATTTACATTGATATAATGGGGAATCGCCCCATGGAATGGCAGATAAAGAATGCACACAGTGGAGAAATTGACAATATAATAAGAAATATTGCGCTTGACAATAATGCAACACTGGTAACTGGAGATCATATACAGAGTATTATTGCATCTATAAAGGGTATCAATGTTGTATATATCAAGGGCGAGGAAAAAGACGTTAAAGACATTCAGGAGTTTTTCGATGATTATACGTCATCCGTGCATCTAAAGGCAGGGATGAAACCACTTATAAAAACAGGAAAACCCGGAGAGGTCGTACTGAAAGAACTGGATTATACTGTATCATACGGTGAACTCGAGAAAATTGCATATAATATAGTACAGCGTGGCAAATTCGAGGATCAGTCATTTATAGAAATGGATATGTTCGGTGCGACGGTTATACAGTTAAAGAATCTCAGGATAGTCATAACCAGGCCTCCATTTTCAGATATAATGGAAATAACTGCCGTAAGACCGGTGGTAAAAACGTCCATTGAGGATTATAAGCTGGATAAAAGAATAATGGATCGTCTTCAGAATAAGGCATATGGAATCCTGGTCTCCGGTTCTCCCGGTGCTGGAAAAAGCACATTTGTTACTGCACTGGCGGAATACTACGCCTCACAGAATAAGATAGTAAAAACTATGGAAAAACCCCGGGATTTGCAGGTAAATGATAATATAACACAGTATACAACTCTGGAAGGTGATATGGAAAAGACTGGAGACATTCTTCTGCTTGTCCGTGAGGATTATACAGTTTTCGATGAAATGCGTGTAACATCAGATTTTAAAGTATATTCAGATTTGAGGCTAGCCGGAGTGGGAATGATAGGTGTTGTTCATTCCACGAGGGCTGTAGATGCAATACAGCGTTTTGTCGGGAGAATTGAGCTAGGGCTGATACCACAGGTTGTTGATACAGTTTTATTCATCGAGGATGGAATGGTTGCACAGGTTCTCACCACGGATTATGAGATAAAAATACCCTATGGGCTGAATCAGGAAGACCTTGCAAGACCGGTAATAGTAATCAGAGACTTTCTCAAAAATAAGCCTGTCAGTGAAATCTATACTTTCGGGGATCAGGTTGTGGTAATCCCTGTTGGCGAAGAAAAGACCGGGCAGAATCCACTGTTCGCACTGGCTGCGGCTAAGATCAGGGATGATATTATGCAGCTTCTGGACACAGATCATGTCGATGTTCAGGTTATGTCCGAAGGCAGGGTAATCATAAAGGTACCGGACTCCAAGATACCGAGACTGATAGGCAGAAAGGGAGAAACGGTGAACGGACTAGAAAAATCTTATGGCCTCAAGATAGACGTAGATACATTATCAGACGATGCAAACATAATGCAGGATGCAGTAATAGAAATCAAAAATAAAACATTATTTATAGATGTGGGTTCCAGGAACCGCCCAGTAAAATTCTATGTAGATGGGATTTCTGTTTTATCTGCACGGAGCTCATCAAAGGGCATGATCAAGTTGAGATTGAATAGTGATACTGGAAATACGGTCTATAAATATATTAAGCAGGGTAAAAAATTGCAGTATATGATCATGGAAGAGCCTGAATTAAATAAATCCACTAAATGAAGTTTAAATATTTTCCTGTAATGTATACTTATGTACTCATACGAGAAGATATTCAATAAGGATGCAGAGGAAATATTTGGAAGAATCCATAAATTGCTCAAGGAAGCTAACTGGCTTATACTTTCATACGTGAATGTTAAGGAGATATTCACGAAAATGAATAAGTCCATTGACCCGTATTACATATTGGATGTTTGCTCTCCTCCTGCCGCTGTTGAACTTATACATGATAATGAGGATATAGGAGCATTTATTCCCTGCAAAGTTGTTTTAATCCAGCACGGAAAAGAGACAAAGCTCATAATGCCGAAACCATCGGTGCTTTCGAAGGAATATCTTGATACAGATGGCAAGGTTGCAGAAAAATACGAGGAAGCATTGATAGAAATACTGGAAAGAATAGATTCATAAAGTTTATTCGATGAATATTATATGCACTTTAAGTGATTGCTAAAAAATCTCCATTGCTGGTATTCGGTCAGATTATAAATTCTTTATTCGGATATATAGGGTTATTTTTTATCATACGTTTTGTCGGGTTGCAGGCATGGGGATTCTTGAGCTTTTCCCTGGCATTTATAGGAGTTCTGAGTATAGTTGGTGACCTTGGATACGGAACCGCACATCTGAGATTCCTTTCATCAGGAGAATACGATGAGGGAGAATGCAATGGGACATTTCTCAGTATAAGAATGGTTCAGACTTTCATAACAATGATCATTGTGTTATTATCCCTACTTGTATGGCTGGACATTCTCCACAGGGGTTTTCAGAGCAATGTGGAGATTTATACAATAATCTTATTATTACCTTACTTTTTCTTTAACCGATTAAAGGATGTACCAAATATATATTTCAATTCAAAGATGAAATCTGCACGGATGTCCCTTCCACAGATAACAGAGGCACTGGTAAGAAATTCTCTTTTTATAATACTTGGTATATCGTATATTCTGAAAATACCCGGTTACAATACATTAAGTGCTGCTGTTGTAATGGCAATTATATACAGTATTTCATATTTCCTTTACTTTATCATATCATTTGTATTCGGGCGTCCGTGGAAATTTAAAAAGCCATCAATGAAACTATTTCGGGCTTACACGAAAATTGCATATCCCCTTGCCCTTGCCTCAATAATCGGCACGGTCAGTGGAAATATAGACAAGGTTCTTATAGAATTCTACTGGCACGCAGTGGCAACCGGTGCTTTTGCCAGTCTCCAGAGGATTACTGGGCCAATCACTACATTTTCAGGCACAATCAGTGTATTTTTCATACCACTTTTAATGAAAAGTTCTGATCATGAAAAATTCAAGGGCGACGTGTCCTCATTCGAGAGGATAATATCTCTATTTATATTGCCCGCAGTCATCATTTTTATAGCACTCAGGGTTTACGTTGCAAATCTATGGTCGGCAGCCCTTATTCCATATGCAGACATACTCATCTTTCTTTCTATTTCTGCGTATCTGGTTGCAATTAATACGGCATATTCTTCGAGTCTGGTTGCCAGGGGGCTTACAAGAAGAATCGGGGAAATAACGGTTGTTGCACTTATTATCAATATAGTGCTTGATGTGGTCTTGATTCCACCATCAATTTTCGGTGTCAGTTCCCTATCCCTTGGGGTTCTTGGGGGAGCAGTGAGTACTTTTGCTGCCATGCTTTTTGAAACAGTTGCCTATCGTTTAATTGTACTCAGGACAGAGTCCATGAGGCCAAATATGACTATATTTTATCAGATGTTACCTGCAGCAGCTCAGTTTGTATTCCTTTACGTAATAACATACTATATTCACGTATATGATATTTTATTATTTCTTCCAGTGGCGGTTGCATCCATTATTATATTTTTAGGCATTGCCATTCTGATCAAACAGATAACACCGAATCAGATACTGGAATTCATCAGGGCTTTAAATCCCCTATCCTTCAAAAAAACATTCCGCAATGAATAAGTTTATATTTAATCGCTAAAATACAGGTTATGGAAGAGATAAGCATAGATGAATTCCATAAACTGGATATCAGAGTAGGCAGAGTTGTGGAATGTGAAAAGGTCGAAAAATCAAGAAATTTATTGAAGATAATAGTAGATCTGGGCGAGGAAAAAAAACAAATTATTTCGAGTATATCCAATTACTATACACCTGAGGAAATGATGGATAAACAGCTGGTTATACTGAATAATCTCCAGCCGGCCAAATTTATGGGACTGGAGAGCCAGGGAATGCTCCTTGCCGTTGAAGATGATAAGGGTGTTTCACTTTTAAAGCCGGACAGGGAGATGGCACCCGGAACAAAGGTACATTGATGTCATTTGCAGATGATTACAGACCTTCAGATATCAATGCTCTGATTCTCAGCGTAGAAGCAAGGCATGCAATGGTATCATGGATCGATTCGTGGGTTAACCATTCCGAAACAAAGAAAGCATTGATACTCTGGGGTCAGCAGGGAATAGGAAAAACAAGCACTGCTTATGCCCTTGCACGTTATGCAGGACTCAGTATTATAGAAATGAACGCCTCGGAGCAGCGAAACAGGGAAAATATGAAGAAGATTGCCCTTATGGCATCAGAGTACAGAGACCTTTTTGATGAAAATACAAGAACACCGGACAAACTTATTCTCATAGATGAAGCCGATAATATCTTTGAATCCAGAAATAAGTCAACCGGAGGCGATACCGGTGGCA
>JAJZZW010000151.1 GCA_021797385.1 Thermoplasmata archaeon
CCGAAAGCTGTGGCAACATATCCGTAATAACCTCCAGCACTAGCATGCCTCTTCGACAGATGGTAAAGAGTATTGACTTCAAGAAACATTGTTAATGTTGCTATTATAAATGATAGTGGAGTTAAAAAGAATGCAAATGCTGCAGATGCAACAACAAATGCCACTGAATCGCAGGCAGGTGCCATGGCAGAAATTTCCTCTGCAATTGCTCCGAATGTACCCACCTGACCTCTCTTTAAAGTTTCAGGAATATCTTTAGATTTATTATTATCCATAGGCAATTAGTATTGTACTAAGGTATATAAATGTTTTTGGCGGATTAATATATGGAATTATTCATTAACAGGAATCCGATTATAAATATTAGATTCATGAAATAACAATAATTAAATAATATCTTTATCTCCTTAATTGTGTTCGATAATTGGAATTCCTTATGCGCTGTGGCACTTGCATATGGGAAAATTGATGTGCCAAAATCTGTGGGAAATCCCATGGAATCAGGAATTTTCTTCCGATCTGTCGGTAAGATAAGAGGGCAGATCAGTGACTATCGGGCAAGTGTTCAGGATGCAACCTTCGGCATACATGTGGTGGAATTTCTGGACAGATATGAGATACATATCGATAGATTTGATCCTTACAAAAAACTACTGGAGCATCTGATTGTGGATAGCCCGGATACGCTCATGAAAATTCCAATTTTATTAAAATTTATTAAAAAATAAGGGGGTTGTTAATCGCCTGTTCCTTTTCTGATTATTTCCATGGCCCTCTGGATCTCCTCAACGGATGCCTCATTTTCCAGAGTACTGATATCCCCGGTTACCTGATTCAAGTACACTGCCTTGATTACACGCCTCATAATTTTTCCCGACCTTGTTTTCGGCAGGGATTCAACTATGTGTATTTCCTCAGGAACCATGATTGGCCCAAGTTCAGTCCTCATACGTTTTTTCAATGAATCTATTAATTCACTGCTCTTTTCATAACCTTCCTTGAGGGTTACAAAAGCTATGATGGTATCGCCCTTTATGGTATCGGGCTTGCCAAACACTGCTGCCTCAGCTATTTCCCTCATAGATACCAGGCCATCCTCGATTTCTATTGTACCTATTCTGTGGCCAGAGACCTTCAATACCTCATCGCTTCTGCCCAGGAGCCAGTAATAATCGTCCTCGTCCTTTATAGCATAATCACCCATTAGGTATTTTCCGGGGAATTTGGAGAAATAAACTTCTTGGTATCTTTTGTCGTCGTTGTTTACCGTGAGCATTAGCCCGGGCCATGGCCTGTCTATTACAATATACCCCTTTTCTCCACTCTTTGCAGGTTTCCCATCCTCTCTCAGTATCTCCGGGAAAATGCCCGGCATGGGGAATGTGGCTGACCCTGGCTTTAAATCCGGCATTCCCAGTTTCATGGATGGTGCTATTGTGAATCCTCCTGTCTCGGTTTGCCAGTATGTGTCTATGATCGGGCATCTGCTCTTTCCTATTTCCTCGTAGAACCAGTGCCATGCAGCAGGGTTTATGGGCTCTCCCACGGTGCCGAGCACCTTTAGTGATGAAAGGTCATGCATCAATGGATATTTATCACCATATTTCATTAAAAGCCTGATTGCCGTGGGGGATGTATATAGCATATTCACACCGTAACGTTCAACAATATCCCACATCCTATCTGGCTTCGGGAAATCTATTGCCCCCTCATACATTATGGATGTTACACCTAAAAGCAGCGGTGCAAATACTATATAGCTATGTCCGGTTATCCAGCCTATATCTGCTGCACACCACCATCTATCCTCCTCCCCGGGATTGAATGCCCACTTCATGGTATTTGCTATCCATACAGGGTATCCACCATTGCCATGTACTATTCCCTTGGGTCTTCCTGTAGTTCCGGATGTGTATAATATGAAGAGCGGGTCATTTGAATCAAGTTCAGCCGGCTTGACGTATGAATCCTCTATTATATCATCATAATAGTAGTCACGCCCGGATTCCATTTTAATACTCTCCTTTGTATTTTTTACAACTATAACATTATCGACGCCCCTGCTGAGGTCTATTGCCGCATCAACTATTTTCTTCAGGTGTACCATTTTTCCTTTCCTGAAGCCGCCGTCCGCAGTAATGATGGTTCTAGATCCTGAATCATCTATCCTCTGTGCCAGTGCTTCCTCACCGAATCCGGAGAATACAACGTTGAATACCGCCCCGATTCTGGTACATGCGAGCATAGCTATAGGTGCTTCCAGAATCATTGGAAGATATATGGTTACTCCCTCACCCTTCTTTACACCAAGATTGAGAAGTGCCTTCGCCAGAGCATT
The DNA here is from genome assembly GCA_021797385.1 of Thermoplasmata archaeon. Next base: position 2,339 of record JAJZZW010000151.1, read on the forward strand.
TACCCGTCTGTAAAGCCCGAAATATGTGATCACTTTCTCTTCTCCGGTTTCCGGTATCCAGATAAAGGCAACCTTGTTCCTCTTCTCATTGTTGATATACCTATCCAGGCAGTTATATGACATATTTGTTTTGCCATTCACAAACCATTTGTAAAAAGGTTTTCCGGATTCGTCCAGAACCTGACCGAATGGTGCAAACCAGTCTATTAATTTTGCTTTTTCTTTCCAGAAACTTTCAGACTCTTTGAATGATTTTTCATATTCCTCAAAATATTTTGTCATATGTATTCTGTATTTCTCATCTACAGGAAGCGTGTCTTTCATAATAATTGAGAACAAGATATTATTTAAATTTTTATTCGCTGGAATTAATTGAAAATCACAATGATTGAAAATTCCACAGTATATAAGAAATTAAAAATTGATTTTTATAGCACAAGATACATATAACCTTCCTGTTTTCTTTTTATAATTTCTTTCAAACTTGCAGGTACATAAACTACGCCAGGCGCAAGTTCATCTTTTTCTATGTTTCTGCCAATCATTGAAGTACCGCAGGCAACAACCTGCACCTTTTTATTTTCAAGCATGGGTTTAATTCTGTTTCTTTCCACAACTGCAGCTATTCCACCATTAAGATACACAACTTCTACGAGCTCAGTTTCCTCCATTTCTGAAAGATGCTCTGCCGCAGTAATTGACATCGCTATTTTTTCCTCTGAGTCTACTGTAAGTATTATTTTCATAATATATATAGACTGATTCTTTATTTAAATGTTGTTAAATCGAAATGTTCGGTTCATTTTCTAATGATTAAATCACTGAATAATAGTATTTCATATTTGAAGCTCGTTAAACTATGAAATGGATAATGTAGATGCAAAAATTTCATTGCTTTTATGACGGATATTATTTTTAATTACAATAAAAATTTATGGTACTTCCATGGAAAACAATAACATAAAATTATTTTAGTTTTTTAACAAGCTCGGGCACTACAGTAAACAGATCCCCGACAATACCATAATCGCACTCTTCAAATATGGGTGCGCTCTTATCCTTGTTTATTGCTATTATTGTTTTAGACCCACGTATTCCTGCTATATGCTGTATTTGCCCTGATATTCCCAATGCTATGTAAAAATCTGGCCTTACTTTTTTGCCGGAAAGCCCCACCTGTTTATCCTCACTGAGCCATTTATAGTCCAGGCAAACCGGTCTTGAACCTGCTATTTCAGCGTGGAGTTCATCAACCAATGGCTGTATCTTTTTGATATTTTCCTCGCTACCAAGGCCTCTTCCTATGGAAACAATAACTTTGGCATTTCTTATATCTGTTCCAGCTGTGTTCTTGCCTTTCACATTGATTATTTTATAATTGCTTTTATCGAGGTTTATATTTTCAATCTCTGATCTCTTGTCTGTTTTTTCAGCCTCGCATATGCTAGCCGATACAGTAAACATTTGAAAATCGCTTTCCTCCTCTACAACTGTTTTACCACCGTGGAAGAATCTCTTTGTTACTGTTTTACCACCATGCTCAAATGAGAATATTTCCGGCATGCATTTCATTTTCAGTTTGTATGATAGTATGCCTGCCAGCTCCCTGCCGGTATTTGTGGAAGAAATGAATACAAAATCATATTTGTTTTTTGTTATGTGATCTGCAAGGAATTTGCTGAGGTTATCAACAAATCCGTCCTTGTAGAAATATACTTTCTGAGCCCCGTATTCAGGCAATTCCTTATCTTCAGTCGATATAACATCTATATCCATCTTTCCACGGAGATATGTTATGATTTCTCTGGCGTTTTTAGGTTCGTCTGAAAATACCAATGCTTTCATTTGACCACCTTTAAGATTTTTGCAACCTCATCTATTCCCTTTCCATCCTCATATATAATCTTCTTTCTCTGACTTTCCGGTGCCTTATCCGATAGTATTCTGGAATCATCCCTGTAATCGGGTTTTCCCTCAACTATGTTAATAGGTTTCTTTCCTGCTGCCATTATCTGCATTACCTTGGGAAGCCTTGCCTCATTTATTTCCTGAGCTACAGAAACTATTGCCGGTAGTTCAGTTTCTACGGTGATATCTTCATTTTCTGATTCCACTGTAACGTTTGCTATTTTATCCTTTATTTCGATGTTAATGGCATTGGTTACAACATCCAATCCCA
>JAJZZW010000152.1 GCA_021797385.1 Thermoplasmata archaeon
TGCCCTGGCCTTATTACATCTATTGCAATTAGAGCAACAATTCCAAGTATTACAATAGTTATAATTATTTTATAATCCGTAATATAATTATACAATGTTACAGGGGAATGGTTCTGTACGAAGGTTATATTTATACTGTTATCTGCACCATTTACGGTAAAATTGCCTGAGGCACGTGTTATTGAATAACCTGCTACCGATGGGACGTTATAATTATAAGTGCCATTGGAAAGAATGAATGTGATATTATTGCCAGTTGAATACACCGGATTTCCGTTGACCTTTACATCCCATTCAGTCCCGGCAGCCAAGCCATTCTCTGTAAAGGTAACATTGTATGATGGGCCGGAGGTATAACTATAATATTCTCCAGCCGATAAAGTATAATTCCTGCTATACACTGCATATCCATATTTAGAAAATAATGTAAAGTTATACGTTCCGGGATTTAAGGTTAAATTGAGATATTCCCCCGTAAAGTTATATCTGCTTCCATTTAACTTTATATAACTATTCTTAACAGTACTTTTAAAGTTAAATACTGCCACATTGCTTGAATTATACAATTCGCCAGGAGTAGTGTTTCCGGTTTCTATGTGTGCCATGGGAATCATAGAAGCAGAATTATAGAATACCGATACATTACAAACGCCTTCTGCCGTATCGCTTCCGTGGTTATAAGCGTTGGATACAGCCTGGTAATTATGCCCGTTCCAGTATTCCAATCCCATTGTCAGATTTGCCTGTATAACTCTGGTATTGGTCGAGTTTCCCGGTCCACCCAGAATTAAGCCCGCATCGGCATATGAATTATTGGGAAGAAGGTTTTGCCCGTTAACTATGAACCCGTAGTTGTGGGACGTACTGGATGCGAAGGTGAAATTTAAAGTATCATAGGTTTTCCATCCATTTCCATCATTATACTCCATATATATGTGTGGGTATCCGCTTGCTGTATAGGATACGCTTCTCAGCTTGATATTGCTATAACTGAAAGACCTGAATGTGCCGTTGTCGGATGCAAAATAGTAAAGGTGCGCGGAACTGCTGTTCATTAATGTCCCATTGCCATGCATGGTACTGTTATGCATTTCTGCATTTGTAGATGTAAAATTCCAGACATTATCTACAAACACCACCTGCTGGCTGGAAGTGTTCAGCAGAGCCACGTTCTGAACCCAGTAATAATAGGTAGAATTTCCGTTTTGAAAGCTATAAATCAAATTTAACTGTATTCCCATATTATTCGGGCAACTGGAAATAGACGCATTATAGGTTTTTAAATCCGTGATGTTGACAATACCTGTGAATGCTGAAGAATTGAAAGAACTGGGGTTTCCGCCGGGACCGAGTCCGTAATCAGCAATGCCCATTGGAGCCGGTTCTTTTGTATAATAGCTCTCCGGATTTACTGTTGCTGGAGAAACTACTGGATTGTTTAAATGTGCACTGGTGCCATTGTTCACGTAAATTCCACCATATACAGAGAGAACCATAATAATTGAAATGAAAACAATAGCGTATTTATTCATTAATTTAATAACATAGCTGAATATAAAAAGATTGTTAAAACTCTATATTTTTCGAAATAGTTAAATTAATATTAAATTCGTTATGTTGAATATTTATGGATGAAATAAATATTAAAAAGCATGGGCATATAACTATTATATCCATAAACCGGTATAACCGTAGAAATGCTGTGGATTATAAAACTTCAAAGATGCTTGGGAATGCGTTTCTTGATTTTAACAGGGATGATGACCAGCACATAGCCATTATTACAGGTGAAAATGGCATATTTTCTGCGGGCGCTGACCTGAACGATGCAAAGGCAATGTCTCAGGAAGTTCTCGGGGAAAACGGGCCTATGGGTTTTACGAGAATGAAAATTGTAAAACCTGTAATAGCTGCAATATCAGGGTATTGCGTAGCCGGGGGGCTTGAAATGGCACTGGCAGCGGATATAAGGATTGCTGATGCGGATTCAAAGATTGGATTTCTGGAAAGGCGGTTCGGGGTGCCATTGATAGATGGTGGGACTCAGAGGCTTCCATTGATAATAGGCATTGGTAGGGCACTGGACATGATTTTAACCGGCAAGCTGGTATCAGCTGATGAGGCAAAGTCTATAGGGCTCGTAAACTACGTGACAGAACATGGAAAAAGCCTTGATAAAGCCATGGAAATAGCAAAACTTATGGATTCGTATCCTGCCGTTACACTGCTGAACGATCGTTTAGCCCTGCTTGAAGGGTTATCTAAGCCCCTTTGCGAGGGATTGAGAATAGAAGCAGAATATGGGAAAAAAACTATAGACAGCGGAATAGTTGAAGATGGTGCGCAAAAGTTTATTGCAGGTAATGGAAGGCACGGAAAAATAGATAAATTATAAAAAATGATATATTGATATAGCACTGGAAACCTTGCCGATTCAGAATAGTACGCAGGATATGTAACTATAAATAACTGTAGTTATTTTTCCAGTTCATCATTGATCCCTGATGCAAATTTTGCCAGATCGATGCTTGAAGAGTAATCATATGACCGGCAGAGTTCCATAGTACTTGCCTCAATGGAACCTTCTGCATGAATCATTCCTGCCAGATAAAGGCTCCCGAGCGATGATATAAATTCCCTGAGTGTCTGGAATAGCCTTACCCGTTCCATTGTTTCTTCTTTTTTTCTTCCTGCAAGATATTTCATCAGGTAGGATTTCTCATTGCTATTTTCAAAATCCTCATAGGAAGGCATAGTAGCAACCAGCCCTCCGGCTATGTCAACTATATTCTTTACAACATCAGTATAATTCTCATTTGCGAATAACTTTCCCACATTTGTAAATATTATATCCGGTATGGCAAGAGAAGCCTGCTTATCATATGTACAGTTATATGATGAAGCTATAGCTGTTGCCTTTAAGGTCTCCTTATAGCTTATAAGCACTGCAAGGTTTCTCCTTATGTTTGATTTATCATCAACTCCATTATATGAAGCTAGCAGTTTCCCTGTGCCAATGAGGAAATCCGCCATTGCAGCCCTGTAAGATATTGCGGTGAATCTATGGAAAGTGGGGAACATCATGGCCAGGAGTCCTGCAAAATCATATTCGCCATTCAAAAATACGCGATCTTCAGGAATGAATACGTTGTCGAATATTGTTATTGTTTCAACTTCTATATTTTCCTTGCCTATCACCGACAGGGAATCGTTCATTGTTGTTTCAGTTTCTTTCAGGGGGCGGGCAATCATAGTGATCCCCTTTGTGTTTGCAGGTATGGCAAAAGCAACAGCGTAATCTTTATCAGCTTCTGTCATGTTTCTCGTTGGAATCACTATAATTTCATTTGATGCTATGGATTGGGTTGTATGTGCCTTGGCTCCTGAAACATATATTCCATTTTTATCCCTTTTTACTATGTGTACATACATGTCAGGGTCTTCCTGTTCCGATGGCCTTAATGACCGGTTTCCTTTCATGTCTGTCTGTGCCAGCGAAAGGCTCAGGTCTTTTTCAACCACATACTTATAAAAGCCCATCACCCGCTTATAATAATCCGTTTTATATTTGCTGTCTATTCTCCTGGAAACATACATAAGGGCAAAAAGTGCGTCTGACCCGATGGCTTTTACTATGTTGAATTGCCCCCTGCCGAGCCGGGTAGTTTCATATATTAATTTATGCCGTGCAACAAGGTCTTCTGTATTTTGCGGTATTTTATAGAATATACTTGCCTTTCCCGATTCTTTGTCCGTAAAGCACATCATATTTTCATATTTGCTGTCCTGCTGAAGCCGGTAGATGCCGGATGCATGACTGACAGAAACTCCAAGGGCAGGATGTGCAGCCACATTTTCTACCCTCTTTCCACGGTAATATACAACTCTTCCATCATTGAGGCTATTCTTATAGCTTTCCACACTCATTAACATAATTATTTATAATGATGCCTTATTTAATTTTATCCGGGGAAACCATAGTCTATTAAAGTGGTATGTGCCTTATGATAATGTTCTGGCAGCCAGCAGGTATCATACCTATTTTTCATTTATAGGAAGAGCGTCAGATTTAAATATAGTTTAATTTTATAATAACCATGGAAAAAAAGAAATGGCTTGATATCTGGCCCTACTATCTGCCTTTTACCATAGATTATCCTGAAATGGACATATGGGAAATGCTAGAAAACCAATCTAAATTATACAGGAATAAAGATGCATTGATATATTATGGAAACAGGATAAAATACAGGGAGCTATGGCAGAACGTAAAAAATCTTTCTACATATATAAAAATGATGGGCTTTGGAAAAGGAGATAGAATCGGAATAATGATGCAGAATTCGCCCCAGTTTATAATTTCATTTTTTGCCATATCAAGATCCGGAGCCACAATTGTTTTGCTGAGCCCGGCACTGGATATGGAAACTG
>JAJZZW010000153.1 GCA_021797385.1 Thermoplasmata archaeon
TCCTGCCTTTATCTTTTTTCCGTTCTTCCTCTCCCTTACTCTAATGAAAAAGTTGTCATATGCTTTATCCAATCTGTCTGCTACATTATGCAATACCTGTGAGTATATATTTTTATATTCAGGAAATTCCTCCTTAAGTTCTGATAGCTCTATGGTCTGTGTGTTATAGCTGACCTTTAGGTTTTTATAATAATCCTTATTCAGCTGGTATGCCATCCTTCTCTGCTCTAGCATGGCATTGTATAATTTATGGGATAAATACAGAATATATTCTATAGTCTTTGTTTGTGTTTTATTCGGGTATATTCTGAATTTATATGCGGTAGTATATTCCATGCTTATCATTGGTATGGTATAAATCTTTATAAGCATTATCTCCTGATTTCCAGAAATTCATCCACATCGCAAGCTCAGTGGCTTTCTTTCTGGTAGAATGATTTGTAAAAGCTTTAATGAAAAAACTTGCAGTAAATACCAAAGTATTAAGGGATAATCATTGGATTGTCATCCCTGCCAGCGACCTTGTACCCGGGGACATTATCCATCTGAGCATAGGAAATATCGTTCCAGCAGATGGGAAGTTAATTAAAGGTTCATATTTGAATGTTGACCAATCAGCATTAACGGGGGAATCATTACCAGTTTCGAAAGCTGTGGGAGATGTCATTTATTCGAGTTCCCTCGTACGGCAGGGAGAGATGGATGCTATTGTTATCGGAACAGAGAAAGGTACATTATTCGGAAAAACAACCATGTTAACAAGTGAGGCTGTCAAGACCTCAAATATGCAAAAAATAACAGATAAAGTACTGTATTTTCTTGTTGCTATAGCAGTTGTTTTAGATATAGTAATATTTATAGATGGTATAATTCTGCACACAAATTTACTTGCGGATTTATTATTTGCGTTAATACTTCTGGTAGCCTCAATACCCATTGCAATGCCTGTTGTGATCACAATGACAATGGCACTGGGAACAGTTGAGCTGTCGAAGAAAAATGCAATAGTAACAAGATTTGCAGCTGTTGAAGAATTATCCACAATGGACATACTGTGCAGCGATAAAACCGGTACCTTAACACAGAACATTATTACTGCCGGCGATCCTGTACCCTATAATAATTATACTCCAAGTGATGTTTTGCTCTATGCGGTTCTATCCTCCAGCAATGAAAATATGGATGCCATCGATCAGGCTATTGCAACCAGATCAGAAGCTGCCGGCGTATCACATATGCTTCCCAACTTCACACAGGAAAATTTCATACCTTTCGATCCGGCAAAAAAAAGAACAGAATCCACCGTAATGGTAAGGGATAAAAATTCTGTGATGCACATTATGAAAGGCGAACCCAACACCATTATATCACTGATAACTAATGTTCCACAGGAATTACCGCCTAAAGTTAACAGCCTTGCCAGTGAGGGTTACCGTGTTATTGCTGTTGCTGTTTCAAATGATGGTAAAGAATACCAGTTTGTCGGTTTAATACCGTTATTTGACCCACTAAGGCCAGATACAAAGAAAATGGTAAACACCGCAGAGAGCATGGGAATAAAAGTAAAAATGATAACAGGAGATAATATAGCCATAGCAAGAGAGATAGGAAAACAAATATCACTGACCGGGGAGGCAATAAATTCATCTGCTTTATCGAATGTCGGTGCCGGAGAGATAGAAAATGTTGATATATTTGCCCAGGTCTTTCCAGAGCAAAAATACAATATAGTTAAACTGCTAAAATCAGATAAACATACTGTTGGAATGACCGGTGACGGTGTCAATGATGCACCTGCATTGAAAGAAGCAAACATAGGCATAGCAGTTTACGGGGCAACAGATGTAGCAAAAAATGCTGCTGACCTTGTTTTATCAGCTCCCGGACTGGCCGTAATCATTGATGCTGTAAAAGAGGGCAGGTCTGTTTTCCAGAAAATGCTTAGCTATGTGCTCTACAGGATAACAGAAACAGTCAGGATACTGGTATTTGTTACTGCGTCAATATTAATATTCCGATTTTATCCGATAACAGCCTTTATGCTGGTAATTCTTGCACTATTAAACGATATACCCATAATAGCCGTATCAACAGATCATGTTACAGCCTCTGATCAACCGGAGAAATGGAATATGAAATATATTGCAGGCTTATCCAGTACCCTGGGTTTAATGGGGGCCGGGGAAACCATACTTCTACTATACCTCGGATACTCGATATTTCATTTCTCTTTAATAGTAATATATTCCATAGTTTTCCTTAAGTTAATAGCATCGGGACATTTTACAATGTTCGTGACAAGGAACAAAAAACCCTTCTGGCATAATCCGCCCAGCTTAATTCTGTTCATGGCTTTAATGTCTACGAGTATCCTGGGTTACTTCCTTGCAGCATTCGGGCTTGGTATAGGAGCCACCGGGCCAATCATTGCCATACTTGTAGTTTTATATGCATTTTTCTGGTTTATGGTAGAAGACGAGTTAAGACTATTATACGATAAATTATTCAAATTATATACAAAATAATTCGCTTTCCATACTCAACCAGATGACTCCGCATATAATATATTTTAAAAACGGTCGTAGTATGACTCTGATGAACCTCTCCAGGCACTATAATGAAACGAACTGGAAATAAAAAGTTTTTTGCTTAATAAGTGTTATACTATTTATATTTCTATTAAAATTTGAAATTGGCAGGTAATGAAATGGCAGAAAAAAAGCTGATAAGCGTTTCCGTTGCAACTGCAGTTGGGCTCGGTGCAATTATAGGTGCAGGCATATTTGTTTTAAGTGGTACAACAATAGCGCTGGCAGGAGCAAATGCACTGATTGCGTTCGCCCTTGTGGGAGTTCTGGCAATTATTATTGCCATGGAATTCGGAGAACTTGGATCCATGATGCCACATGCTAAGGGTGCTTCATTCTCATATATTTTTGAAGCGTTCGGCAGTGAGATGGGATTCATAACTGGAATATTGCTTTATTTCAGTTTTTCCACTGCCATAGCTGCCATAGCACTGGGATTTGGATCTTACCTCGGTAGCCTCGTGGGCCTTCACTATGGGTACTTTCCCATTGTTTTTGCAATTATACTGATTTTTGTGTTATCTATTGTTAACATAGTCGGGGTTAAAAAGGCGGCAAAGGCAGATTTTTATCTGGTAATGGTAAAACTCGGAATATTGACAATTTTTGTTATTTCAGCCATTGTACTTGCATACTCCACAAAAACGCTGAATATTTCAAATTTTACAGTGCCTCCTGCGAAGGATAATATAAATGCAATATTTGCCGCAAGCATAGCTGTATTTTTTGCATACTCTGGATTTCAATCAATATCAACACTCACATCAGATGTCAAGGGAGGGGCGAATAAGGCAGCAAAGGCCATAGTGTTATCTGTGGTTATAAGTATGATATTCTATATACTTGTTGTAGTTGCGTTAATGTTAATGGTACCGGCTTCAAAGTTTACCATATCCGCTGACCCCCTGGCATTTGCACTGGGTTACGTGCACGCACCCTATTCACTCTATGTAATAGTAATTGTAGGCGCATTAATAGCCACAACCTCCGCCACACTTGCCATGATAATGACATCATCAAGAGTGCTTTACCAGATCGGTGAAAATAAACTTCTTCCTAAATTTTTCAGGAAATTCAATGCCAGTAAGGACGTTTCTGTCAACGGTGTAATAATTTCGTCCATGATAGGGGTTATAATGCTTTTCTCAGGAAATATCTATATAATAGCCGCAATAAGCAATTTTGGACTTTTGCTTTCATATCTAGTATCCAGCTTCGCTTTAATACATTTCAGGAGGATAAAAAAATCAGGTACTTTTAAAACTCCACTGTATCCTTATACGACCATAGCAGGAATCGTTTTACTTATTTTATTCATATATGGTATGCCCAGAGAGGCGCTTGACATAGGTGTAATTATAATCCTGGTACTGTTCATGCTTTATTACTTCCTGCTAGAATTCAAACGGGATAAGGTAGTTAAAGAAGAACTATTCAAATAACGACTTTTGGTTTGCCATTAAATTACCATTACTATTATATTTGCATAAATTTATGTAAATATAAATCATATTCAGCAATGAAAGAATTCAAGGGTTGTGTGCCATATTATGTGTAAATATAAACCCCCTGTTACCAATGAATTGATCATTAAATAACAGGTAGAAATACCTCTTCTGAACTCAAGGAGGTAATAAAATATGGAATATGACAATATAAACATATCGAATGTTGAGGAAGTAATAGAAGAGACAGTTAAAGAGAAACTGGAAGCACTTATGAAAATAGAGCATGACCAGTATCTGGAGGAGAATCCAGGAATAAAGAATGGCTCCTATAAAAGAAACCTAAAGACCAAATACGGTGAATTAAGGCAGTTATCAGTACCCCGGA
>JAJZZW010000021.1 GCA_021797385.1 Thermoplasmata archaeon
TGGCTTAATAGGATTTATAGTAATGATATACGGTGCAATTAAAAAACAGAAACCTAAAAACCCATATGCGGCCGATGACCCTTATAATATAGACAATATAAAAATATAAAATTAATGATTTACAGATAATTTTTTTACTATTATATTTTTTGAACCATGTTTTCCGAATTCTATTGCAACAAATACGAACAGCAACATGGCGGCTATAAAAACCGCCAGGGCGGCATTCAATGCTTCATTCCCTATAGTCAAAAATACAGGGAAGAGAAATCCGGCAATCGCGGAAAAATTCATGCTCGGCCCTATTTTATCAGAATCAACGTTTAGATTCCTGCTTATTATGGGAAGCAGGGAGTTTACTCCAAGTCCGAACATAGTAAATATTATTGCAAAGGCAAGGTTCAGTGTGGAGAAGAACAGTACCCCGCTTATGCCAACTATGATCAGTGATGAGAACATTGTTTTTTTAAGTGAGAAACGGACCATCATAGCAGGCAGGAGCAGGTAGGCAAATACGGCAACAGAATATGCCGCTATTGATTCTATAAATGATGATGGCCCGAGGTATGATGGAACTATTTCAAGTACATATGCCGGAGTGAACCCCAGAAGGAATATAATAAATACTTTCAGGGAGAAATCGAAATGGAACTTTTTCAGCAACGGTGATATGACATTGTGTTTTCTGGAAAATAATACTGCAGGGGCGAATATGATTCCCGCTATTGACACGAGCTCCCATGAACCCAGCAGCATGAAAAATATTGCACCAATCAACCAGCCTATAGCCCAGCCACCCATGGTCAACCCCATAACCTTTCTATTTCCTGTTATGGATGAAACTTCTATGGAGGCTGATGTGGCAAGTCCGAAAAATACACCTATAATGAATCTGCTTGCAAAAAGTGCCGCAAATGTTGTTTCATAACCCATGCCGAATGAAATCAATGCCATGGCTGTAATGGAAAGAAGCGCAAGCCTGGGAACACCGATTCTTCCTGCGTAGGAATATATGAATGGTGTCACCATCCTTCCAATAAATGGAATGCCTAGCAAAATAAAAGATTCTGTATAAGTAAAATGCAATGTCGTTACAATATCATCAATGAAGAAAGCAAAATCCATCAAAAAGAAAGTTGCGATAGAATATGAAAATATCGGCAGTATCTTATTGAATTCTGATTTAGATATGCTTAAATTATTTACATGTAAGTTTAACATATATTTCGAAATTCGACATTAATATTTATGCATTGTTCTTTATATTATTATTTATATATGTAGAGGATGAATTAATAACGGTGCATAATATCCTGGAACTTAGTAAGAGATTGTGCAGATTCAGTTATAACTCATTGTAAGGGCATATAACACTTGCCAGTTATTTATTGCCATTATGTTAATATTATTTTTACAAATCTGTATTTCACGAGTTTTACAAAAGATTTTCAATATACATGATAGAATTTTAGCAATAATAATTATAATAAAAACTATTACATAACTTTATATATAAAATACAAAATTCGTAAATATAATACTAAAATAGTAATTAATTTATAAAAGGATAGGATAAACATGCAATGAATATAATAGAAAAAATACTGTTCAACCACTCTGTAGAGCCTGTAAAAACTATTTCTCCAGGCGATATAGCTACGGTTAACGTGGATAGGGCTATAATAGTCGACATGGCAGCTTTGCATCCTGAATTTGTGGATAATCCACCGCTTAAACCATTTGATCCGGATAAAATATCTCTTGTGTTCGACCATTACGTACCGGCGCCCAGTATAGAGATAGCAAACAGGGTCAACAGATTGAGAAAACTGGTATCCAGATGGGGTATCAGGGATTTTTATGACACAGGGAGAGGAGGAATTTCACATGTGCTGGGAGGTGAACTGGGCTGGTTCAGGCCCGGCAGCCTGGTGGCAAATACTGATTCGCATACAGTGGCAACGGGGGCTTTCAATACGCTCGGCAGAGGGCTTGGAACGCCTGAGCTGATGAATATCATAGCTACAGGAAAAACATGGTTCATTGTGGGAGAAACAGTGAAAGTAAAATTCAGCAACAGGATGAGAAAAGGATCATCTGCAAAGGATGTGTTTTTTAATTTAGCATCCATTACAGGAGACATACCTGGTAAAAATGTAGAGTTCGCAGGAAGCGGGATAAAATCCATGGGAATGGATGAAAGGAGTTCAATATCAACAATGTGCGCTGAGCTCAGCGCTGAATTTGCCGTATTCCCTTTTGATGGGATTTTAAAAGAGTATATGGAAAATGCCGGCGTCAGCAGATATAAAGCAGTAGAACCGGATAATGACGCTGCTTACACTGATGAGGTGGAAATAGATATGGCTTCCGTGGAGCCCATGGTGGCCATGCCTGATCGCATTATAAACAATATTAAACCGGTCTCAGAACTGGGCAGGGTAAACATAGATGTGGCTGTGGTGGGTTCATGTGCAAACGGTAGACTGTCTGATATCAGGGATGTTGCAGAGGTTTTGCGTGGCAAAAAGATAGACAGGAATGTCAGATTGACGGTAACTCCAGCCTCCAGAAAAATATACGAAGAAGCAAACAGGCTGGGATATATAAATACCATAGTGGAGGCAAATGGGCTGGTTACAAATCCAACCTGCGGTGCATGCCTCGGTGGGCACATGGGTGTCGTTGCCGATGATGACACGGTTATAAGTTCAACAACCAGGAATTTCAGGGGCAGGATGGGTTCAAGCAAAGCACACATATATCTAGGATCTGCAAGAACCGTTGCAATATCGGCTTTAAATGGATATATAAAAGGTGATTTGAATGAATAATATAACCGGAAAAACATGGCTCTTTGGTGATGATATCAACACGGATCTGATATATCCACAGATTTGCTATACCCTGCCTGAAAGGGAGAAACCACTGCACGCCATGGAGGCAAACAGGCCCGGCTGGGCGTCCATGGTTAAGAACGGAGATATACTGGTGGCCGGAAGAAATTTTGGAACCGGATCCAGCAGGCCTGCAGCGGATAATCTGAGAAAATTGGGCATATCGTGCATACTTGCTGAAACAGTCAACGGGTTATTCCTCAGAAATGCTGTTAATACAGGCATACCTGCACTTGCGGTACACGGCATACGTGATGTGTTAAAGGAGGGGGATATAATTACTGTTGATTTCAGAAACTCGATCGTCCGGTATGGAGATAAAACACTTAGTTTCAAACCATTACCATCATTTCTTATGGATATAATTGAAAATGGAGGGATCATAAATGTGTTGAAAGCAAAAGGATTGCTTGGTGAACCATTATAATGGGACCGCCTTTACCAGGTTTCCTTTCACCAGGAATATCAATGGCAGGAAAATTAATCCGGCAATTCCCATGGCAATCCATGAAACTGTGTAATTATAATCTGAATAGAGTACAGTAAATATAATCGGAACTGCCACTGCGACCATAAGCTGGAGTGTGTTTACAAAGGAAAGGGTTAATGAGACAAGGTCTCTACGTGCAAGATACCGCACGAATGTATATGTTATTGACATACCGTAAACCGTGATCAATCCGGTAGCTGTAACCAGTATTATGATAAATATATAACTGTGTATGAATGCAATGATTATCAGGGATAGGGATAAAGCTATGTTTATGGCAAGGAATGTTCCTATTTTATGCCTGGTCCTGGAAAAGTGGTAACCCCCTATGATACCACCTAAAAAGCCGATTATCAGGTACAGGGCAGATATACTTCCGGCAAGGTCGGCAGAATAGTTTATTGATTCCAGATAATAAACAAAGAACTGGCCTATTATAGTTTCTGTTACCATTGCAGATATTCCGATAAAGGCTATTAGAACTATAATCCTGCTCGAGAATACCTTTTTAAAACTGGTGACCATATCGGCTTTGTTGGTTTTTACGTTTTTTATATCCCTGAAAAGGAAGGTGAGAACAGCAAAGAGTGCCATGGTGGCAACACCGGCTATTATGAACGGGATTCTGTACCCCAGATACTGATCCAGTATTGCCCAGCCAATAATGCCAACACCACCTCCCACATTAAATGCCCCATTATATATTCCTATATGGAATGTGTATTTATCTTCAGGAACTATTGATGCCAGCAGGCTCAATGCAGGTGAGAAGAACAGTGCTGCTGACATTCCGGCAAAGAATCTCGAAATTATCAATTCCGTAAAGTTGTTTGAAAGACCGGACATTATGGCAAATACCGAGACAAATAGCAGCCCGATCAATGATGTGGTTTTATCGCCTATGTATGAGGAGAGGTATCCACCGAGAACCTGGAAAATTGCAAGGCCAATATAAAATGCAGTTACAAGTGTTCCCAGTTCCACAACGGTTAGATGCATGTATGTTTTTATATATACAAGAGCTGGTGCCATATCCATCCAGTTAAGGGCATACAGTGCTCTGGCGGCATGCACTAAACCGGCTCTGGCACCATAATTCATCCCCAATAATTGAAATCGTATTTATAAACATATCCTTAAAGAAAAATTGAGTCAAACATAATATTTTCTTAACTTTTCATATATATTTTCATCTTTGATCAGCAATTTAAGTTTACTTAACATATGATCGGAATCATAGCTGAATTTTTTCATTATTATGGTATCGTTTTCTGTATCTATAACTGCGTATGATGGTTTTCCTGAGAAGTCCCTCGGTTGCCCTGCACTTCCGGGATTTATTATTTTATTTCTGTAAATCATCATGAAATGCGTATGGCCGACCATAATATATCTGTATTTATCGAAAAACTGTTTATCCCTGAAAACTTTTTCAGCCTCATTGGCAAACAGATATCCATCCAGGTTGTTATATGGAGATGCATGCACCAGATATGCCTTTCCATTCCCCACGTCCAGTTCATAGTTAATATGAAAGGTCTTCATGAAATCCATATCAGATTTGCTCAAAAGTTTCATGGTTATATTTTCCCTTGTGTAATCACTTAACTCCAGCATATCGAAGGAACAGTTGCAGGAGGAACCGGTAAGAACAGCATTATCGTGGTTTCCCATTATATTTACATCACTGTTGCTTTTCAGAAAATCCAGTACCTGCCCCGGTTCAGGGCCATAATCAACGGCGTCTCCAAGGAAGACCATTTTATCATAGCTTTCCCTGTCACTCAATGCTTTTAAAGCGTCAAAATTGCCATGCACATCTGATATCACGAGCAGTTTCATAATCTGTCATCATAACCCTCTATTTATCATATATGTTAATTTTTACATATGAATAATTATTTATATATAATTCAAATTTCATATGGAATGGATAAAATTACTGATGTAAATATATATAAAATGCTTTCCGATGAAATAAGGCTCAAAATATTGAAAATGTTATCTATAAAAAATATGGCGGTCGGTGCAATAGTGGAGGAAACAGGGATTGACCAGCCACTGATATCCCATAAATTGAAAGAGCTGAGAGAAAACGGGCTTACGGTAAGCTACAGATCCGGGAAAAATATAATTTACTCACTGTCCAGTGACTCCTTAAAGAGGGTTATTTCCGTGGTTGAGGATGCCGGCAATATAGTTGACCATGTCTGCAACTGCGTAGAATGCAAAGAGAATGATGAATGACAATATTATTTTACCTGTCCCTGCTTATTTTTGCCGTTACACTGCTGATGATCCTCATAAAGCCGAAGAACATAGGAATCGGATATTCAGCAATGGCCGGGGCAGCTGTCACCCTGGTTCTTGGCATTTCGACCATAGGTGATATAATAACGGTGTGGGATATAGTATGGAATGCCACTTTTACCTTCATAGCTGTAATTATCATTTCACTAATACTTGATGAGGCAGGGTTTTTTGAGTATATAGCCTATAAAATTGCCATTTATTCCAGGGGTGGTGGAAAAAAACTATTCATACTGATAATACTTCTGGGTTCCCTGATATCTGCGGTATTTGCAAATGACGGGACTGCGCTCATACTCACACCTATTGTTTATGCTATTCTTTACAGATCCGGTACGCCTAAAAATAAGATTATACCATTTATAATGGCGACGGGCTTCATAGCAGACACCTCGAGCATCCCATTTATAGTGAGCAACCTTGTGAACCTGGTTACTGCAGGATACTTTCATATAACCTTTTCCAGGTACACCGAGATTATGATTATACCGGATGCTGTATCAATAGCTGCAAGCATTGTTGTCCTTTATGTTTATTATAGAAAAACAATAGTCAAAGATTTCCATATAGACAAGAATATTGATCCTGCATCCTTTATAAAGGACAGGAGGATATTTATTCTGGCATTCCCGCTTACTCTGCTTCTTATGATTCTGTATTTTATTTCGGGGTTTATAGGAATTCCTATTTCCTTCATAGCCATTCCATTTGCCCTCTTATTTTATGCACTGGCAAGAACGGGCGGGAAAATTGATGCAAACCATGTAGTCAAAATTGCTCCATGGCAGATAGTATTCTTTTCACTGGGGATGTATATAATAGTATTCGGTGTGAGCAATAATGGCCTGGATGCAGTATATGTAGGCATATTGAATTATTTCACATCATTTCCGGGGCCATTCCCGGTTATATTCAGCGGTTTCTTCTTCGCACTGAATGCGGCATTCATGAATAATCTTCCCTCTGTTATGATCGGGGATATAGCAATTTCCGGCCTTGCACATCCTGGAATCCTCATGTATGCAAACGTCATAGGAAATGATATTGGCCCGAAATTCACGCCAATAGGATCGCTTGCTACACTTCTCTGGATTTATACCCTTGAAAGGAAAAATGCAATAAAAATTTCAGTGTCATATTATATGAAAACTGGTTTTATACTGGCTGTCCCGGTTCTTTTTATGACACTTATATCCCTATATCTAACAACGTTGATTATCTGAAGAATTTATCATTGCTTTCAGGTCTTCATCCGAATAAACCATATTATTGTTCTTGATTTTATCCAGGACTTCTGATATTTCACTATCTCCAAGGTTTATTCCCATGCCCATGAGTTTCTCACGTAAGGCATGTTTTCCGGAATATTTGTCTATTGTAAATGACCTGTGCATCCCGAGCATCGCAGGGTCCATGAATTCGTATGTGCCGGCATTGCTGATTATTCCATCCACATGCACCCCGGATTTATGCGTGAATGCGTAATTTCCGGTTACAGGATAGTTCGGAGGCAGATTTATCCCGCTGTATTCCTCAACTTTTGCTGAGAGGGCTTTGAGCATCAACAGATTGGCTGCATCAACATCCATGTGATATTTCATCAGGACGGCCATGATCTGTGTAGGTATAATACCCACCCTTTCACCCAGCCCATTTACGGTGGTATGCACTATGGTTGCCCCTGCTTCAAGTGCCGCAAGACCGTTTGCAGCCGCCATTCCCATATCGTTATGCCCGTGAAAATCATATTCAACATCTTTTATATCAGAAATATTGTTAAATATAAAACGTGTTTTATCCGGAGTGAGTACTCCAAGCGTGTCTGCAATAGATACCCTGTCTGCCCCTGCCTCTACAGCCGTTTTTATAATATTTCTGAGAAAATTGATATCTGTTCTTGACGCATCTTCTGCCGTAAACCGCACGGGTATTCCGGTGGATGTCGCATAACTGATTGCATCATATATTATGTCCATGGCTTCAGTTTTGCTTTTATGTGTTTTATAGCGCAGGTGCATATCACTGACACCGTAAAAAATTGCTATTCTATCCACGTTCAGCGATGCAGCGGAATCCACATCCGCAGCCACAGCCCTGCTGTGCGCAATTATTTCTGATTGGATGGTGCCAGACTGTTTTAATTCCATGATTTCTTTAATTGCGGAGTATATATCCGCAGAAACCAGCGGATGCCCGGCTTCTATCATTGCCACATGTGCATCCGAAAGCATTCTTGCAATTTCGACCCTCTGACTTCTGTTAAAAAGTACACCAGGTGTTTGCTCGCCTTCCCTTAAAGTTGAATCCAGTATTCCTGCTTTGGTAACCATAATATCATAACTATATTCAAAACATATAAATAAAATTTTCGTATTATTTTTACTAATTTCGTATAATACTTTTCACTGTTTGTTTAATAAAAAAGAATTTTAACCAGTCTTTATTACATGAAATATGATATTGGCAGTTGATGGTGGTGGCACAAAAACAGTTGCGCTCATAGTGGATGAAAGCTCTTATAGGTTACTTGGAGCAGGAATTTCCGGTCCGAGCAATGTCAGAAGTGTTACTGCAATTACCTCCAGAAAGAACATACTGAAGGCAATAAAAAATGCTGAGAGGATGGCCGGAATGGTTCAGATATCTGATTCCATATACGGGATAGCCGGTTACGGTGATTCCATAGCTGCAACAGCAGAAATCAATTCAATAATAGAATCCATAGATACGCTTTCCCCTGCGAATCCTGTAATAACCAATGATGGCGAGGCGGCGGCTTACCTTGTCACAATGGGCAATGATGGCATAGTGACTGCTGTTGGTACCGGTTCCGTCGGTGCATATATTAAGGGAGGGGTTCTGCACAGGGTTGGCGGGTGGAGTTACCTCACTGATGATGCTGCATCCGGATACTGGATAGCCAGGAAGGGGCTCGAAATGGCCGAGAAGAGCTATGATGGTTTTATCGGGGAGACAGTACTGGTTCAAAAATTTGAGGATTATTTTAAATTATCACTACGTGACCTTGTTGCGGACCTTGAATCACACTTTAATAAAAGAGTAATGGCCTCGCTGGCCATGATTGTGGATAAAGCAGCAATGGAAGGTGATGCAATTTCAAATGATGTTCTTAAACTGGCTGCAGGTGAAATAGAGCTCATGATAGATGGTATGAAACGGCAATTTGACAGCCCTGTAACCACCGGATGTGTTGGCGGCGTCATGCAATCCTCTAAAATAAGGGAAGTGGTCAGTGGAATATATGAAAACTTGAAGATTTTCTACGGGTATCATGTGGCAATAGGAAATGCCATGCGATTAATGAAAAAACGGGATGAAGCCATAAGGGATTCACTTGTATCACAGCTTGATGCCATTATACCGGAATTGTCAAGAACTGAAAAGGATCTGCTATTTATAAAATAGTATCTTTTTTAAAAAAGATATCTATAAATACGATACAGGTATTAGTAATGCAATGAAATACCATCTATCTGATATGCTGATACTGGAGCAGGTGTCACTTGAACCGAAAAAGCCGTACAGGATAATAAGGGGCATAATTTTAAAATTTCAGATGGATTACAAACCAAGTACAGGTATGATTTACCCTGCAATAGAAAGATTACTCAAGGCAGGATTTGTGAAAAGAACATCTGAAGGGCTTATTATAACGGAAGCAGGCAGAAAATACAGGGAAGAAAATCAGGAAAACTATGAAATGCTCATATCGAATTTTATGGATAACAAACTATTTTTCAGAAATCTGAGAAAGGCCATAAAAGATTTGATCAATAGCATAAAGGAGGCAGATAAGGAATATGTCAAACTCCACCAGGACGAGATAATAACTCAGATAGGTAATATAGCAGAAAAAGTGAGGAATAGGGAGTGATGAGAACATGGAATACAGTATTGAAATAAACAAAATAACAAAAATATTTAACGGCAAGGTCAGGGCAGTGGATGATGTAAGCCTCAAGATAGAAAAAGGTGAAATATATGGATTGCTGGGGCAAAATGGCGCAGGAAAATCCACTTTGATAAAGATGCTTACAGGAAGCCTGAAGCCCACATCTGGTTCTGCGAAAATAGCAGGTCTTGACCTCATGGAAGATTCAATGAAAATCAGGAGGATAACAGGCGTTGTCCCCCAGGACCTTACCACAGATGGGGATCTCAGTGGCAGGGAAAATTTGAAACTCATTGCTGATCTATATGACATCCCTAAGAAAGAGGCACTTGAAAGGATAGATGCGCTTTTGCATATGGTAGACCTTTATGATGTCAGGGACAGGCACGCCGAAAATTATTCAGGTGGTATGAGGAAAAGACTTGAGCTTGCCTGCGGACTGATGAATACACCTGAGGTCCTGTTCCTGGATGAGCCTACACTTGGACTTGATGTAACAACAAGGGAGCATTTATGGAAGTACATAAGGGCAGTCCAGAAAGAATTCGGAATAACAATAATCCTCACGTCCCATTATCTGGATGAGGTGGATGCGCTGGCCAATGAACTTTCAATAATAGACCATGGAAAAATTGTGATATCCGGAACATCAGAGGAGCTAAAAAAGAGCCTCAAGGGAGATATAATTACATTGCGCGTCAAGTCTGATTCAGAGTATAATGCGCTTCAAAATTTTCCAGACGCCATAGAAATCAAGCGCATGGAAACCGGGGATATCAGAATGAAGGTAAATAATTCCGATGAAGTGCTTCCCAGATTGATGAAATTTCTTTCTGAACACAATATCTCACCGGAGTCCATCAATATAAGAAAACCCTCACTGGATGAGGTATTTATCGAATATACTGGGAGGAACATTGACTCCGAAGCGGGAAATGTGGACTATGCAAAATTAATGATGACGAGGAGATAAAAATGGGTGGTTTGATTCCCCTTACTATAAGGGATTTGAAAAGATGGTATAGAAATCCGGTTTCGGCTGTTGTGGGAGTAATACAGCCCATATTCTGGATTGTACTTTTCGGTAGTGCGTTTGATATTGCTAAATTTGGAGGGGCCGCTGCCTCAGCAAATTTCTTCGAGGGGGCCCCGGATTATATTACATACCTGATGGGTGGAATACTTACAATAATAGGACTTTTCACCGGCATGTTCTCTGGTGTGAATATAATATGGGACAGGAGGCTCGGAATACTCCAGAGATTTCTTATTGCTCCCATAAACAGGGCATCCATAGTTTTCTCAAGGATACTTTCTTCAGTGGCAAGAATACTTGTACAGATTGTTATACTGTTTGCTGTTGCATTTGTTATACCGGACGGACTCAAATTAGAGCATGGCATAGACGCACTGGACATAGTGGTTCTAATTTCTGCGGTGCTTATGATTTCCTTCATATTTTCATCGCTTTTCAGCATCATCGCGGTCCGTACCACAAAAATGGAATCAATATTCGGTATAGTCAATCTGATCAACCTTCCACTTATGTTCGCAAGCTTTGCCATATTCCCGCCTGATCTTATGGCAGGATGGCTGGAGAATGTTGCAAGGTATAATCCGGTATCGTGGTCAGCACAGTCCATAAGGCTGGTCCTGATAAATGGAACCCTTACAGGGAGTCAGGCACATACTATTTTCATCTACATGATGGGGCTGCTGGCTTTGAGTGTGTTCATGCTCGTTCTCACATATGTAGTGTCAAATAAGGAAATACGTGAATGATCAGTGTATTACTGTACCATCACATTTTTTATTATAAAGTATATTTTTATATTCATTTAAATTGAAACCGTTTACTACAAATATTTCTATCCCCGCCCTTTTCGCAATTGTAAGTGATGTTATATCCATAAAAACGTTTGCCCCGGCACCGGTTGAGTTCTGTATAGAAAGTGAAATAGCATCGTTGTATGATAATTCCCTGTATTTTATAGCCCCGGAGTCCGTCTTCGGGTCTGCTGAATACACGCCATCAACAGAAGTTGCGTTTATAAGTATTCTTGATCCTATCCTCTCCGCAAGAAGAGTGGAAACTGTATCGGTTGTATGGCCCGGTTCAGTTCCACCCATGACAACGTACCGGTAGTTGTGTATCATTTCTGCGGCATCGTTAATCGTTGTTGGAATCTTTGAATTTACATCATCAAAAAAGGTTGTCATGGCAAGTGCATTAATCCTGGTTGCATTTATACCGATTTCATCCAGTATATTGTCGTTTACTTTATATTTCTTCAAATCTGATATATAGGTTCTGGCAAGTTTTCCACCCCCCACAACTATTCCGAATTTGTCATATGTAGAAATTGACTTCATTGTTTCAGAAAATTTTTCCATTAATTCCAGATTGAGTCTGTCCTTTGATATAATTGATCCACCGAGCGAAATAACAACACTGTTCATTTGATGTCATTAAGGTTAAATATTATTATAAAATTTTCTATAATGGATGACGAGGATTATAAACGCTATGAATTTAGAAAAGCTATGGAAGAACTGTCTGAACTTCATGGCCGTGGAACGGAATTAATATCACTTTATATTCCTCCTGATAAGCAGATTTCAGATGTTGTACAGTACTTAAGGGAAGAATTTTCTACATCTTCAAATATAAAATCCAAAACTACCAGGAAAAATGTACTCGGAGCAATAGAATCTATTATGTCCCGCCTGAAATATTATAAACAGCCACCTGAGCATGGACTTGTTTTCTTTGTGGGCCACGTGGCAACGCGAGGGGATCAGACAGAGATGTATACTAAAATAGTTGAGCCTCCGCAGCCTATCCAGACTTTTCTTTACAAATGTGATTCAAGCTTTCATCTTGAGCAGCTCACAGATCAGCTCAGGGAAAAGGAATTATACGGGCTTATTGTAATAGACCGTAAGGAATCAACAATAGGATTTTTGAAGGGGACAAAAATTGAGGTTGTCGATTATGAATACTCTCTTGTGCCCAGCAAACACAGGCAGGGTGGACAATCATCGCGAAGGTTTGAGAGGCTTATAGAGATAGCTGCCAATGAATTCTTCAAGAAGATGGGAGATATAGCAAACAGTACATTCATGCCGGTCATAAAGGATATTATAACCATATTTGTGGGAGGCCCCGGCGCTACAAAGGAGTATTTTATAGAAAAGGATTATCTCAGAAATGAGGTAAAGGACAAAATCAAGGATCTTTTTGATATAGGATATACGGATGAATCAGGGCTGCGAGAGCTTGTGGAGAAGGCATCAGAATCAATAAAAGATATGCGTATTACACGTGAAAAGGATATAATAAACAGGTTCCTCAGGGAAATAAAGAAATCTGATGGCGGCCTGGGCGTATACGGGGAAGACGCAATAATAAACGCCCTGAAAATAAAGAACCTTGAACTTCTCATAGTATCGGATAGCATAAGAAAACGCAAATACTTTTACCGATGCCCCACATGCAATCTTGAAAAGACATTCACATCAGAACCTGCTGAACAGCCGGTGTGCGACAATGATGGGACCCCCATGAACTTTGAAAGAGAGGATGATTTCATAGAAGATCTGTATAAAATGGCAGAGGATTCCGGAACAAAGGTCGAAATGGTGTCAGAGGACAGCGACGAGGGGAGGTTGTTGAAAACAGCTTTCGGTGGCCTTGCAGGAATAATGAGGTACGTGCCTGAAAACCAGATCAGGATGTAATAAAAATTAATGCTCTTTATTAACACAAACAACATAATATCTTACAAAAAATAATAAATATGGATTTGCCATAAAAGACGGTGAATCCATTCTTCCTCTTTTTCAAAAAGTTCAGGAAGTATTCGAGAAACCATATTATGAAAGCTTCAATTTTATCCATAGTTGTTATCATTTATTCCGTATTCAGTGAATTTTACATTGAAAATCCAATAGCATCAAGCGGCGTTCATTCATTATTCACGAGCCTGTGGTGGACAATGCAGACAATTACAACCGTGGGCTACGGTGATACTCCTGTTTACGGTCTTGCAGGCAGGACCAATGGGATGATTATAATGGTTGTGGGGATAGGCTCCCTTGGATATCTTACAGCTGGAATAACAAGTATGCTCATAGATATAAGATTGTCGTCAAAATTAGGTGATAGGATGGCCACTGAAAAAAAACATATTATACTGTGCAACTACAATGAAAGCACAAAGAAGGTTCTTGACAAGATCAAGAATGATGGAATAGACATAGTGATACTGAATGAAAATGAGGTTAAGGGAGACAATGAATATACATATGTAAAGGGCAGTTTTTTGAGGGAAAACGACCTTATAAAAGCTGGTATTAAAAAGGCATCTTCAGTAATCATTTTCTCCCGGGAGGAGGATAAGGATCAGATAGCAATGGATGCTGAAACAATTTTATCCTCTATGATCATCAGGAGGCTAAATCCGGATATCCGGATAATAGGGGAAATTCTGAATCCAGATAGCCGTGTGCATGCTTCAAATTTCATGGACGACATCGTGATAAAAGGAGATGTTTCATCCATGCTCATATATTCATCCATAATGATTCCAGGCATACCCCAGTTCATAAACGAGCTTCTTACCGGGAAGAATATCGGTGAGGAAACCATTGACCAGAAATATATCAATGCAACGTACAGGGAATTTGTATCTGCAATGGAAAAGGACAATAAAATAGTACTGGGATTCAGAAAGCAGGATAAAATAGAATTAAGAAAAATTTCGGATGAAAAAATAGATTCCGGAAGTTATATTTTCATAAAAAATTGATTATTGATATAAGCCCATTTCCTCAGATTTCTTTTTCTCGCTTATATCCCGTCCCATGGTGGCTGCCAGGTCATTGTAGAATTTTATCACATTCTTATCTATGGATGGCCTTATGGATTTCATTGCTTTCAAGAATGCATCCTGATTGACTTCTGTGGCATCCGGATTTTCACGGTAAGCCATCATGCCTGCCTCCCTGCAGAGATTTTCCAGATCGGCACCAACATAGCCATCAGTCTTCCTTGCAATTTCCTGAAGATTTACATCCTTTGCCAGGGGCATTTTCTTTGTGTGCACCTCCAGTATCTTCAGCCTTCCCTCCTCCTCCGGTGGTGGTATGTAAATAATTTTATCAAATCTTCCCGCCCTAAGAAGAGCAGGGTCTATTATATCCGGACGGTTTGTCGCAGCTATTACAACTACCCCTTTCAGAACCTCGATACCGTCCATGGAGGTTAACAGCTGGTTGACTATTCTTTCTGTAACACCGGAATCCATTGATGCTCCTCTCCTGGGTGCTATTGAATCTATTTCATCCATGAATATTATGGCCGGGGAAACCTGCTTCGCCTTCTTGAATATCTCTCTCACTGCTTTTTCACTTTCTCCCACCCATTTGGAAAGCACTTCAGGGCCTTTTACAGATATGAAGTTTGCATTGCTTTCATTGGCAACGGCCTTTGCCAGAAGTGTTTTTCCTGTTCCCGGTGGCCCGTAGAGCAGGAATCCTTTCGGAGCCCTGATACCGAGCCTGTTGAATACATCCGGGTTCAGCAGCGGAAGTTCAACGGCCTCTCTCAACTCTGATTTTACCGATTCAAGGCCACCTATATCTGCCCATTTTATGTTGGGAACCTCCACTGTTACCTCCCTGAGGCTGCTGGGTTCAATGGTCTTCAGTGCCTCCATGAAATCGTCCTCCGTAACAATCATCTTTTCCAGCACATCTGTTGGAATAGGCTTGTCAAGATCGATTTCCGGAAGATAGCGTCTGAGCGCGTTCATTGCGGATTCCCTGGTAAGCGCAGCAAGATCAGCTCCCACAAAGCCGTATGTTATATCTGCTATTTTACTGAAAAATTCACTCTCCTTTTCATCGTCCATGCCCAGTGGCATCCCCCTGGTATGTATGGTCAGGATCTCAATTCTTCCCTTCTTATCTGGAACACCGATAACTATTTCCCTATCGAATCTTCCGGGCCTTCTCAACGCAGGATCAACAGCATCAAGCCTGTTTGTTGCCCCTATGACTATAACATGCCCGCGATCCTTTAAACCGTCCATTAATGTTAAAAGCTGGGCAACGACCCTTCTTTCAACCTCACCCTGAACATCCTCTCTTTTAGGTGCAATGGAATCGATTTCGTCTATGAATATTATAGATGGCTCGGATTCGTCTGCCTTCTGGAATATTTCTCTCAATTTCTGCTCGCTCTGCCCGTAATATTTGCTCATTATTTCAGGACCGTTGATTGCATAAAAATTGGCTCCGCTCTCATTTGCCACCGCCTTCGCTATGAGGGTTTTTCCTGTTCCAGGTGGCCCATTGAGCAGGACTCCCTTTGGAGGAGTAATTCCCAGCCTCTCGAAGAGTTCCGGATGTTTTAATGGAAGCTCTATTATTTCCCTGATTTTTCCAAGCTGATCAGAAAGTCCTCCTATATCCTCGTAACTGACCTTGGTCACCTCCTCAAGAACCTCCGATGCGGGGTCTTCCCTTATCTCTACATGGGTTTCCTCGCCCACTTCCACCGGTATCTTGCTGGGAATTGTTTTGATTACCTTGAATAGAAGCCCTGTATGCCCTGCAAGGGTTAATCCGGGAACGCTGATGCTATCCTGTTCTATCAATGGCCTTCTTATCAATGCCTTCTGGACAAAATCATCTATGCCCTCACCGAATCTCAGTTTCTGATCCTTTCTTATAATGGGTGCCAGAACCACTTTCTTGGCTTCCTCAACCTCAACCTTTTTTACCTTTACCTTGTCGCCAATCGAGGCTCCACAGTTGTTTCTCATAACACTGTCTATTCTGACAATGCCCTTATTCTCGTCCTCTGGCCTTGACCGGAATACCCTGCCCACAGTTGATCTTACCTTTTCAATGGATACAACATCTCCTATTTCAACATCAAGATCTAATCTGGATATTTCATCAAGTCTGACTCTGGCCATACCAGGATCGACTGCATTTGCCTCAGCAACTCTGAGTGTAATTCCATCGTTTGGTTTCATGTCCCTATATTTACTAAATAGTATTTTAAAATATTGATATAGCTTTATTATGGCATAAAAGGGGGCGGGAGTTGATAGTATATCTCTTCAGACATATATGTGGTATGGCTTTATTACTTGCAATCATATAACATTAGATAATTAATTTATTTTATGAGTCCATGCTATTATTATGGAAGTTACAAAACGCAGTTATTCCTCTTCGGCAAACCTGGGACCTGGCTATGATATACTATCACTGGCACATATGGCATTTTTCGATTCTGTTACCGTGAAAAAAATAGATGAGGATGGCATAAAAATTATATCAGATTCCACACCGGAGAATCCCGAATATAATTCCGCCGGACTGGGCATATTGAAAGTACTGGAGGACAAGGATATTGATCAGGGACTTGAACTTAAAATTACAAAGGGGGTCCCTATTGGCCTTGGACTTGGAAGCAGCGGGGCATCCTCATCAGCAGCTGTTAAGGCGGTGAATGAATTGCTTGAGCTGAATATGAGTCCTGATGAGATGGTATATTATTCCATGTACGGGGAAATAGCGGCCTGTGGTTCTGCCCATCCCGATAACGTCTCATCCGGTATATACGGGGGATTAACCCTCATAAGCTCAACATCCCCGGTAAAGGTAAGGAAAATAAAAATAAATTATGATATGAAATTGATTCTGGTAATTCCGCATGCAAATATAAAAAAGAAAACCGAGCAGGCAAGATCCATGGTTCCGGCAAATATCAGCATGGCCGAGCATGTGCTGCATTCCTCGAGGATTTCCACAATGCTTTACGGGTTTATGAATGGAGATCGCGATGCCATAAGAGAGGGCATGATGGATGACATAGTAGAAAAATCAAGGGAGTCCATGTTTCCGTATTACCGGGAAATCAGAAAGAAAGCAATTGCCGGAAACGCTGTTTCATGCTGTGTGAGCGGTGCAGGCCCATCAATTTTAATATTCACCGATGGGAAAACAAAAAAGGATGAGATTATCTCAGATGTCAAGGGAATAATGGGTTACTATAACTCAAAATACACCCTAATGGAGACATTAATTCTGGAGGATTATAATGATTAATGATGGTATTAAAAATATATATGCAAAGCCGGTTACATTTCCCATATACCAGACCAGTTCATACATAGTCCCTGAGGGTGAAAAATACAGGTATACAAGGGAATACAATCCCACCGTGGAGAACCTTGGAAAGGAAATAATGCATATCGAAGGATCTGAGGATTATAATGTATTTTCCTCCGGCATGGGGGCAATAACAACAACCCTGCTGGCCCTTGCCAGCCCCGGAGATAGGATATTGACGCACCTTGATACCTTTGCCAGATCATATCATTTCATAAAGGACTTCATGGGGAAGTGGGGGATAAAAACGGATATATCTATACCGGGAACTGAAAATATAATCAGTTCAATAAGGAAAGATACAAAAATCGTATTTATTGAGAGCGTTACCAACCCGATCCTCAGAGTAAACGATATAAAGGCTATATCTGAACGCTGCAGGGAAGTTGATGCACTGCTTATAGTGGATTCCACTGTTCCAACACCGTATAATATCAAATCGATAAAACTTGGTGCTG
>JAJZZW010000154.1 GCA_021797385.1 Thermoplasmata archaeon
TCCTCCGGGCGGTTCTGGCTCAGCTTGAATTTTGCATTAATCTTTGAAACTTTGATTTTGAATGCTACTATTTGAAGTACCATTTTACTGTAATATTCCTTTCTATCATTTCCTTCTTCTACCCATTTCGCATCATAGAATCTGGACATTTCCAGTAAAAATTTTCTGGTTTCTTCCTCATCCATTAATTCCAGTTTACCATCCATCCTAACGGTCATATAATCCCATGTTGGCACCGAATCTTTATCCTTGTAGTATAATGGAGATATATAATGATGTGGCCCGGTAAACAATGCAGTAACATTCTTATCCCTGGATCTGTACCACTGCATATTTGCCCTGGCCATATGCCCTTTCAGTATGAATTTTTCATTTTCAGTGCCGAGCATCAAGGGTATCTGGGTGTTGTATATTTCATTATTATATATGCTGAGAAGAATCCCGAAATTATTGTTGTCAACAAAATTTGTAATCTTTTTGAGGTCCTCAATTTTAAATTCATGTGGGATGTACATCAAATTAAATATGATTTCTCTATAAATATATTTGCAGCAATACTTCAGAACAATTGTATTCCATACAGGCATCGATGAAAAATAATATTATATAACATATTCATTACTGATTATGGACGATTTTCCTTTTTATACCATGAACGATTTTGACTTTACCGGCAAAAGAGTTTATCTGAGAATTGATATAAATTCCCCTATTAATCCAATTAACGGAGAAATACTGGATGATACCCGGTTCAGGCATCATATACAGACAATAAATGAATTAAAGAGTTCAAAACTTGTTATTGTGGCGCACCAGGGAAGACCAGGAGACAGCGATTTTGTCAGTTTGAGAAATCATGCAAGGCATCTTGAAAAGCTCATTGGCAGGGATGTGACATTCGTGGATTCTCTTTTTGGCTCGGCTGCCAACGATCGAATAAGGGGAATGAGAGCGGGAGAAATAATAATGCTTGAAAATTCAAGATTTTACAGCGAGGAAATAATGTTAAGGGATGAGGATGACACTCTGGTTAATACACATATTGTAAAAAATCTTTCCCAGTTGTTTGATTACTATATTATAGATGCATTTGCCGCAATCCACCGTGCGCAAACAACGCTTACAGGTTTCAGGAATGCTGGTCCGAATATAGCCGGTAGGCTTATGGAGAATGAAATAAAGAATATAGAGGCTTTCAAGCAATCCCATGAGCATCCAAAAATAGCAATACTTGGTGGATCAAAGATCTCGGATGCAATACAGGTTGCCCGACCATTTCTTGAAAAGAATATAGTTGACCAGATAATCCTCGGAGGGGTAGTTGCTAATATATTTCTCTGGGCCTCAGGTGTAGATATAGGATTAAGAAATCGAGAATTTATAATTAAGCATAACAAAAATCATGAAAAACTTATAACTGAATGTAAAAGTATTTTATCAAAATATAATAAAAATATACATATGCCTGTTGATTTTGTTCTTAATCCCTCACAGAACAGGATAAATATCGGCGAACGTGTTCCTGATAAAGATTTAATCGCAGATATAGGTATAGAATCTGTTTTAAAATTCAGCAAAATTATTGAGAATGCAAAAAATATATTCCTGAACGGCCCCATGGGCATGTATGAAATTAATGAGTATTCACTGGGTACCAGAGAACTTTTCAATGATGTGGCCCAGGCAGATGCCCTCAAAATTGTAGGAGGTGGCCATACAATAAATGCAATCAATGAATTTTCCCTGGAGCCGTCCATGGGGTATATATCTACAGGAGGTGGCGCCCT
The DNA here is from genome assembly GCA_021797385.1 of Thermoplasmata archaeon. The sequence goes on from JAJZZW010000154.1 coordinate 1,788, forward strand.
GATAAATTATTTATCCGGTGAATCTATACCAGTTATAGAATCACTCGTAAAAAACAGAGCGTTATTTGGAGGTAATTGAATGGCTGGAGAAAATGAATTAATGGAACAAATAGAATATTTAAAAAATTTAATAGAAAATATAGATTCAAGATTAAATCTTTTATTGAAAACACTTGAGGAATCGTCGGATACACTTGCACTTTTGAAGGATAATGACTATAAGAATTCCAAGGATGTCAAAATATCCATAGGCTCCGGACTGTTTTCAAAGGCAACACTGGATACAGATAAAATAGTAGTACCCATAGGGTCAAGCATATACATAGAGGAAGAAAGAGAAAAAACTGTAAAGAGAATGGAGGATAATATTAAAAGCCTACAGGATACATACAATAACCTGATTAAACAGAAACAGACAGCACAAAATAATTATGATGCTCTGATGTATTCACTACAGAGATCCCAGGAAGGAACTAACTGATGTTTGACAAACTGAAGAAAAAATTTTCAGAGGTATTTTCAGGGCACGGTGATAGAGAAGTTGTGGAGGATAAAACTGTATCTAAGGACAAACCTGTTGACCAGGGTAAAGTTATACGCAGGGCAGACCTTGAAGATACGATTCAGGAGACATTACTGGAATCCGATGTGAGTTTTGATGCCACGGAGGAAATCATAGAACAGTTGAAAACAAATCTCGGAAAAATCAAAAGAAAGGTCGATTATTCAATTGTTCAGGATGAATTGAAAAAAGTAATCATGGATTTGATCGATAAGAATAATAATGAAACCTTGGACCTTTTAAACATTGATAAAAAGCCATATGTTATTTTGTTTCTGGGAATAAACGGGACAGGTAAAACCACAACAATCGGAAAACTGGCATATTATCTGAAAGAACATAATAAAAGTGTGGTACTATCGGCATCTGATACATTCAGGGCAGGAGCTATCGACCAGTTAGGAATACTTGCAAACAGGGTAGGTGTTGAAATAATAAAACACGATTTCAGGAGCGATCCGGCATCGGTTGCATTTGATGCCATTGACCATGCAAGGGCCAGGAAAATGGACTTTGTGCTTATAGATTCAGCGGGGAGAATGCAGACAAATAAGAATCTTCTTGACGAAATGAAAAAAATAAAGCGCGTTGCAAAACCAGATATGACGGTTCTGGTGCTTGATGCCATGATAGGTCAGGATGTCATAGAGCAGGCAACAACATTTTCCAAAGAGATAAGTTATGATGGAATTATAGTTACAAAACTGGATACAGATGCTAAGGGAGGATCTATCATAAGTATATCCGCCGGAATCAAAAAGCCCATACTTTTCGTTGGTATCGGACAGGAAATGGGAGATTTGATACCTTTTGATGTTGAATGGTATCTGAACAAAATATTTTCATCTTAAAATGTTCATAACAGACGATATTGTTTTATAATCCATATCTGTTCTAATTAATGGGATGTTTTCAATTTCAGATAGTTTAATTGCGAGCTCATCAACATTTCCTGGTTTAATGTACACAACTGCAGCCGGTTTCAGGGGATGTGCCCTGATAGCAATCATAGGGCTTCTGCCATAGGACACGTCTGTTATAAAAATAATTCTCTGGCTGGACCACCCGTATAATTTGCTATATTCTGCATATGAAAATTTTAATATTGCTTTAATCCCATCTATCATGGTGTATCCACGTATATTCCTCTTTAAGTCTGCTCTGGAACAGGCTGTACCACGTATTTTTGTCATTATATATCTCAATTCTATATCATGGTCATAGTCCTTTATATCCAGAAGTGCATCTGAGGGTATTCCACTATTGTATCTTCTTAACAGGGTACCGCCTCTTGATTCGTCGATCTTGATAAGTGCATCCACTATTTTTTTGATTGAGTTTGCTCCTGGTGATTTCCGTCTTCCTGATTCATAATCACTGATTACGGATGGAGAAACCTCCATGAATTTAGACAATTCCATCTGGGAAATACCGAATTCCTCACGCCATTTTTTTATGGTTATCCCCGGAGTTTCAGATATTGTTATTTCTCCAGCAATTTTTTCGTTGATATCCATGCCATATAATGACAGGATAGGATAAAAATATATTCATTCGATTATAATAGAATTACACTTCACAATTTAATGATGTATTATTTGTATCTGCTGTACAAAAATCCCATAGAGACTCCCCATACAGCACCGTAAAATATGTGCATGGTGTAATAGAAAAATGTGGATGGAATATAGTATTTTTCGTATATGTAAAGATGAAGCATGAATATGTTCACGGGAAGGCTGAAAACAAACAGTATTAGAAAACCTGCAAGAATTCCTGTACCGAGTCCAGCTAAAACGGATTTTATCCTCAGATGTGGGATATAATATGAAATAAGCGCCGCAAAGACGCCGACAACTGTACCTACCAGAAAATGCAGTAATAATCCATAAATTTCTCCGTATATTCCGTAGATATGCAATAATCTGATCCCTATGGCTGTAAACTGATATCCTGGTGAGAGTGAGGATGCAGCGTCATATAAATAAAACATTATAGCCTCAAATAAGGCAGAAA
>JAJZZW010000155.1 GCA_021797385.1 Thermoplasmata archaeon
AATATATGATTTTCAGTAATAATCAATCCACAACTGTTTCCATTAATTCTATATATGGCTCCTCATCACTTATCCTTATTTTTGCATTCAGGGGCAAAACCATCTGCTCCTCGCCATGACCGAAAGGTGCACCATACAGTGATGGTTTGTTTATTTCATTCATGAATTTCTGGACAACATCCTCAATGGATGGCATGGGCTCTTCCTTATCGAATATGGCCTTGAAATCGCCGAACACAAAACCATTGAACTGCTCTACTATATTTGCAAGCTTCATGCTGAAGAAGTACCGGTCTATATCACCGGAAGTCACATCTGTATCCTCTATGAAGAATATTCTTCCGGATGTTTCCGGTATGTAGTTTGTCCCCAGAAGTGATGCAACCAGTGAGATATTTGTTCCCAGGGAATAACCCTCAGTTTTTCCTGGTATTATATATTTTATTAATCGATCCCGGTATATATTTATCTCATCAGATTTTCCTGAAAGTATCTGCAGAAATTCCTTGAATGATGGTTTGGATATGTCATCCACATCCGAGGCAACCATAGGTCCATGGAACGTTACCATGTTGGAATTTCTATTAATAGCCAGATGTAATGCAGTAATATCGCTGTATCCCATGAATATTTTAGGATTTTCAGCAATGGTTTCATAGTCCAACAATGATAATATGTGTATGCTTCCGTAGCCACCCCTCGCGCAGAATATGGCCTTGACATTGTCATCATGGAAGGCTGACATGAGTTCCTCTGCCCTGTCCTTGGCGGGGGCAGCCAGATCGTTTCTCTGGTTAAGCTTCTTTATATTTTTTCCAACAGTAACACGGTATCCGAGCTTTTTCAGCTTAGAAATCCCCCGTGAAAGTTTAATCATGTCCGGTGCGCTTGCCGGCGCTATAATCCTTATTTCGTCCCCGGAATTCAATGCGGGTGGTTTTATTCTATTTTCCATATTTATCAAACTCCGATTTTATGGAATTCAGTATGTGTTTATTTTCCATTATTTTAACTATTGCTCTTGATGCAACACTTATTGTTATCAATAGCTCTCCTTTGGCCTTCTGCGGGTTAGCTGCCTCCCTGAATTCATCCGAGTGCCCTGGCAATCCGGTGCCTATTTTCATGTCTATGTGCCCTGTGGGTACAACAAGGCTCACATTTGATTCGTCTGTGCTTCCGCTTGCAGGATCATCTGATTCGTCAATATTAATTGGAGTTATACCTGCTTTTTCCAGCTCCTCACCTAAAATTGAGTCTATGTTATGGTTTGCATTGTACTCCGTGTACATAGGCATCAAATCGCGGATTTCCAGAGTTACACCGTAGCCCTCTGCTATGCCGTGTGCAAGTTTTTTAACCCTCTCAACAAAGCCTGATAGATATGATGAGCTTGAAGACCTCACATCCACCTCCATTACAGCCCTTTCAGGAACAACGTTGGATGCCTGACCGCCCTCCCTGATGACCATACCTATAACTATATTCTTGTCGCTTTTGGCAGAATCACGGAGATTGTTTATTGCAGTATATGTTGTCACCAGTGCATCCAGTGCGTTGATTCCATAGCATGGAGAAGCGGCCATGTGTGCAGCCTTTCCGTGAAAGGTGAATTCCATCTCAGCATCGGCAAGCGCTTTCGAACCAACCGCCCATATATCATCAGGATGCATCCCGACAACGAAATCGATATCTCTGAATGCACCCGCAGTGGCCATTCTCGCCTTGCTCCCTGCATATGGTCCTATGCCTTCCTCCGATGGAGTGCCGAATACTATTACCTTGCCTGATGTTACCATATTTTTTACCGTGATAGCAGTGCCGTAAGCCCAAGCAGATATGAGATTATGCCCGCATGAATGACCATTAGGAAGAGCATCATATTCCATGAGAAGCCCTGCAACAGGGGTGCCATCACCGTATTCAGCACGAAAGGCGGTGTCCATACCCATATATGGATTTGTAACTGTAAAACCCTCCTTTTTCAGCCCCTCAATAACTAGGGCAGAAGATTTATATTCGCTGCTTCCGAGTTCCGCAAAACCATAAATTTTCTCTGATAATGATATGATTGAATCCTCATGCTCCCTTATTATTGAATCAATATTCATGTATCTGTATTCATTTTAGGTTAATATTATTAACTAAGACATGTAATTTATCAACAAATTACTATCCTTAAAATGTTCTATATCAACAGTAATAAAATTGACTTTTTGAATATTGTATTCCTATTAAATATACTTAAACGACCTAAAGATAAAAATTATTTTTCAAATCAATAAAAAATATCCAAGTCTATGTATTTAATATGCAATTATTGGAGAATATATTTCAATATATTGATTTTAGCGTGTCCAAACTTTTGTAATTTGTTCGACAATTGTCATATTTATTAATTTTAAAAACATTAGTGGGATATGGCAGCGAACCAAATCCCATTAATTATGCAAAGGTTGGATAAAATAGTTGCGGAGGATAGAATCAGAAAGTATTCTACTACTCTTATTGTGAAGATTATTGTAATTTTGAAAATATATGGAGTATCCTACAGGTCATCGAAATACTTCTTCAACAACCACAGAGAATTCATGGAACTGTTGAATATAACTGATGTACCAAACTTCAGGACATTATCCTACAGATCATTAAGGATAGACTGGCACCTTATAAATTCATCAATAATAGATATGATAAACCCTTATAATGACAGTGCTGCAGTAGACTCATCAGTTGTAAAGACATGCAAGGATACAACAGCACAGAGGAGAAGGAAGAATAAGAAATACAAGGATCCTGAAAGTTCATGGGGCTACGGCACCATGGGCTATGAGTATGGAAGAAAGGTGCATGCAGTTATAGATACTGATTCATTATCGGTAATGGAATGGAAGATGACCACAGCATCTGTATACGACAAGAATATGGCATTTCCAATGATAGATTCTGTGAGAGATTTCAGATATATTTTAATGGATGCTGCATATGATTCCTCTGATATATATGATTACATATTTGAGAATACACATGCTATGCCTGTTATAGACACCAACAGAAGAAGGGGAATTGTTGAGGATAGATTAACATATAATAGAAAACTCGGTATAGCATTAAAGAAAAAAGAATCATCACGATATAAATTGCGGTGGGAGATAGAAAGAACATTTTCTATTTTAAAGGAAATACTTGAAATGGAGTATATCTGGTATGTTAAACACAGGAATTATGATGTATCAATTGGAGAAATAATAGTTGCATACAACTGTATTGTAATGGCCAATAAAATAACCGGAATCTCAGGGAGGAAAATAATGTACATCGTGAGTTGACGTATGTTTGGACACCCTAGTATTAATAAGTAAATTGCACAATTCATTTTGCTAAAAATTCAATTGAATATAACCCTCTGTATAGTTAAATACAGGGAATTGATTGGTTTTTTATGACCCAAAAACCAGTCGTTTTTTTGATCGAATAGGAGTATAAGAAGATACTGGTTGATGTTAGATAGTGATTCTTAAACAAAAATCTTTCCATTTCATGAGACATTGATCATTGACCTATTATAATAATTATGCTTTCTTCTTCTATAGCCATCTTTAAGATTTTTTAAAAATCCTCTGTAATATTCCCTGAAACTACCATCATTATTACACTTATCTAAAAACTGTAATTACCTCCTAGGTTCAAAAGAGGTATTTCTCCCTGTTATTTAATGATCATTTCATTATTAACAGGGGTTTATATTTACACAGAATATGGTACACAACCGACGTATTGACAAGATCTGGAAACAATATGATAAACGCATTAGGTTTAAATGTATTACATTATCACTTTTCCAATAAAAAATCCTAAAATAAAAGAAATAGTTCTTATAAAAAATAAAATTTTATTCTTGAAGGAATTATTATGTATAATACTTTCCTTATTTCCTTTCTTTATGTTTGGATTACCTAAATATGAATAATTATTTACTTTAGAAAACACATAATAATTGCATTTACCATATCTATAATATTTTTTAATATAACTTATTAATGAATTTGACTCCATATGTATTAAATAACTTTTACAAACACCTATTTTATTGCTTATTTTTAAAGCCTCAAGATACAACATTCTATCTTCAAGCGAACATATGTTATTAATTTCATTTTTATTTATATTATTTAAAACCCTGTTGAATGCATCGTCCAGTATATTTTTCTTATAGAATCGAGGCAAAAAAATACCGTTAACTGGGTTGCAGTTTGATAAAAAATAGTTAATATCTATTTTTACCTCATCATTTTCATTTAAAATTTTTGACTTAGATTTATTTATTTCAGGAATTATTACCATATCATTA
>JAJZZW010000156.1 GCA_021797385.1 Thermoplasmata archaeon
CACGAGGCTGTTTTTCCTTAGCCCTTTCATGTTGGATATTCCGGAAAGCAGTATGTCTTCACCACCATAATTGATTACAATGCTCTGCAATTCCTCAGTTCCAAGGAGCTTTACTCCCAGAAAATCAAATATTCTGGAAGCTACCTCATCTGTTCTTTTGGGTCGGTCGTGGTCCCCCATTATCAGGTACATTGTTTTATTTTTTTTATAAAGCTTTATCATTGCTTTCTTAAATTCATTCATTGCCCTGTTTGAAGGGGACCATGTATCGAATAAATCTCCTGTATGGACAAAAAAATCCACATTTTCCTCAAGGCCGAAATCTATTGCCTCATTGAATGATTCATAAAAATCCTCTTCCCGCAAATCCATCATATACTGGCGGTATCCCAGATGTGTATCTGATAAATGGAGAAATCGTGCCATTAAAATTCACCCAGGAGGTCCTTTGTCTTTTTCCGTATCTCTGAAGGGTCATTCTTTTTCCTTACCTCTTCCCGGGCTTCCCTGAGCAGTGTTATTACATCAATATCTGAACCACCTGCCATGGTTTCCCTGTTTCTGATTTTGACAATAGCTGGCATTTTGACAATCTCCCCAACTATTATGGCTTCTCCAGTGTCAAGGGATGGGAGATCTTCCATCAGATAGCCTGTGATGTTCTCACTGCTTTCCAGTATGGCATTCTGGTCAGAGGGGTTGGTAACCCTGAGTATTATCTGGGAATTGCACTGGCTCAGCACATCTGCATCTATTTTTCCCGGGCGCTGGGTAATGACCACAAGAAATATTCCGAATTTTCTGCCCTCGCCTGCAATCTTCTTTATCATTTTTGCTATGTTGCTGTTGCTTCTGGGCGGAACAAAATTATGTGCCTCTTCAATGAAAATGAATACAGGATATTTGAATTCAGATGATAATTTAACATCGTAAATGGAAGAGAGCACCCTGTAAGAGAAGTAATTGGCCAGGAACTGGTCCATGCCGGATAAATCCATTACAGACATCTTTCCAGGGCCAAGGTAATCATTTATCCCGGTTGTATAATCCTGGAATATGTCCTTAATTTTTTTCAGGAATGTTAGCCTTCCGCGGATTTTCTTATAGTCTTCCGCCGGGAGTGATTCAGCAGTTTCAAGGAAATCGTTCAGGTCCTTCTTTCCCTTCATTTTCTTGTATATGTCATCCACTATGGAAATAAGGTTTGTATAGCCCTCCTTTATATCCATTATCCCCTTTACGTCATCAGGGGTAAGGTCGCTGAACCTTATCGTGAAATTATTGATTATGCCCACATCGTTGTTTGTATACCGGCCTGTGCTCAGTGGCGTCCTGAATACACTGATGCCCTCAGAGTAAAATTTCCCATCCGTGCCTTTTTTCATGAATACATAATCTGCATGTGGGTCAAGCACTATTATAGATGCGCCTTTTTTAAGTAACTCTTCCATTATTACAGACGCCGTATGGCTTTTCCCGGCTCCTGTCTGTGCCAGTATGGCAAGATGCCTGCGCAATCCATTCACGTTAAGTGAAACATTCACATTGTTGTCCGGCAACGATCCTATATTCAATGATTCTTCCATGTTAAAGGAGAATACTTTCTGGAGTATTTCATCACTTGCCGGGTATACAGGCATACCGGGCTTTACTATTTCCCTTGATTGTGCGAGATAACCATCCTTTAGTTTTCCAAGTATTGTGGATATGCATATATTGACAAAGTCATTCATCCCGGTCTTTGCATATTTATCAATGCTCTGGTAATCCATGTCCTCATTCATTAATTCACTTTTAGACTTTATTTCCTCAATTCTTCCTATTACTGTTTCATTTTTAATTTTCAGGTAAACGTATTCCCACTTTTTTATATTGCTATCATCCGATATGACAAATTGGAACCTTCCTGAAGTATTTTCACCGATTGTGTAACCTATCTTAAGCTCTGATTCTTGCACGCCTTTCACCTCTTGTTTCATAAAATGGTATTCCCAGTTTTCTTTCCAGTGCCCTCATATATATCTTCTCCATTTCAACGGACCTGAATTTGACCTTCTTGTCCACGTCAACCAGCCAGAGGTTGTAAACCTTGTATCCGGTATAACCGTAAAATAATATATTTATTATTTTCTCGTCCAGGTTGTATGGCTTGCGATCCAGATCCTCTTTTATAAAACCCTTTGACAATACCTGCACCTTTATGGGCAAATCTACAGGGTCTGGCAGGATATCAAAGGAAACATAATTTATATCTGTACCTTCCAGATTCTTCCTGTACATCACGGGAGTTGTATACCCACTTTCTCCAATATCCTCTACAATTGATTTTATCAAGTAATGGTCATTTCTGTAAATCCCAGATTCCTTTTCTTTTATTTTCACGGTTTCGGGATCATTGCGTGCAGTTTCCAGAAGGTACTTTTTAAGGCATTCAGTGTAGCTGCTTTTTGCCATAAATATGAGTGTTGTGCCTTTCTCATAGGATTTTCTTATAAGTTCTTTCAATGTTTTCATATATTCATACATAAAATTTTCATATTTTTCTATTGAAAGAGTTTCTATCCTGTGCGACAACCGACCCTTTAAAGACCCATCAACAAAGAGATATTCGGGGGAATGATCATCAAGAAACTTTAACATTGACTTATGTTCTGAATGCTCCATAAGAAGTATGGTAAAATTTCTCTGGTCCACAGGGTCAACGGCAACAAAGTCGGCGTGGAAATCTGATGTTACCTCATTGTTGTAAAGGGTAAATGCCCTGATAATCACAATATTCTTTCCATTGTAAAGCATCCTGAGAAATTCAGAGCTGTCTGTTGCAGCGGCGTCTATTTTTCCCGGATCAGATGGTTTAAATTTGATATAATTGGAAGTGAAAAGGTCATAGTAAAATTTGTATATGCTTGACGTTTTGTCCAGCTTCAAATCCTTTTTTATTGAATCACTGTTCTGGTCAAGATAATTCATAAAATCTGAAAATGTATCCATATAGGTAACAATATATTTCATTCAAAAATAAATCTTTCCATATCTGTGCCTGTTTGCCAGAACTGCAAAGTCCATAGGGCAGGCAAATATTTATCCTGAAATCTATTGTAAAAAATTATATAGGCGTAAAGTTTTAAAACTATATCTACATTATTGCTAGCTTATATGGATAAATAAGATGTTGATGAAGGTGCTATTGTGTTTCAAAGTGTGAGGGTTGAAAATGAAAATATGGACAAGGTTATTGATATAGTAAAATCTAAAATCAATACCTACGAGATTCTTGCCAACCCTGCAAGCATGAAATTCCTTTTTTTCGACAGCGACAATTCTGATATAAACACACAGTTTGACGAATTAAGGAAAATTCTGGTACCTATGGGCTACATACCGTTTCTGGTACTGGATGTTGAACATTACGTTGAAGTGGGGATACGCCCTAAAGCCTCATACAGGAGCAACAAAGTTAATCTTATTATGCTTATACTCACACTGGTATCAACGATATATGTAGGTTCTATATATGCCAGCAGCTTTGTCCATCCCGGCACATTTGCAGAGGAGTATAAACTGCTTTACGGATTTGTTTTCTTTTCACTTCCATTAATGTTTATACTGGGGATACATGAAACTGCACATTATATTGTTGCAAGGAGGTATAAGGTTAATGCATCACTGCCATTTTTTATTCCGTTTCCATATTTAATAGGAACATTCGGAGCATTTGTTTCCCTCAGGGACCCTGTTCCCACACGAAAGGCAATGGCAGAAATAGGTGCAGCGGGCCCTATAGCTGGTTTCCTGGCGGCTGTCCCCCTCCTATTTCTTGCCCAGTATCTGGAGGGCATTTTCAAGCCAATAGGCAATTACATACCGTTCATTTTAAATTACCCTGAAATTTACCACATGTTTGGAATAGTTGAACCTTCCAATGTCCCCATATTCCCCATGGTTTTTGCTGTGTGGGTAGGCATGTTTGCAACCGCAATGAACCTTATACCGGCAGGGCAGCTGGATGGAGGGCATATTGCCAGGGGCATACTTGGACCGAGGTCATATATATTAGGGTATATATTCATAGGGTTCCTGTTTTATCTAACTATAACATATCATTATATAGGCTGGCTTTTCCTTGCTTTATTCGTTATCTTTATGGGGATGGCCCATCCGCCAGCTCTGAACGATTACGAGAAAATATCCAGAGTTGATATCGGGATAGCAGTCTTCTGCCTGGTAATGTTTGCACTTACCTTTACTGCGCTGCCGATAAAACCCTAAAAAATTAATAACTAAAAACAGATACAGACTAAGGGGCTTGTGGTCCAGTGGTTATGACGCT
>JAJZZW010000157.1 GCA_021797385.1 Thermoplasmata archaeon
TCAATGTGGTTCCTCAGGAATATTCCTGATGATCTGTATGATATGTTGAATATCTGGAGTAAAACCAGAATCTTCAGAATCTGTTTATCAGAGTACTTTCTTCTTCTACTGTCAGGCGAAACTATATTATCTATTATATCCATAATCAACGGGATGTGCTTGTCCGGCATATCCCATAATTGCATTCTGATAAATAATGTTCGACAATTGCAAGACTTATTATGAAATGTGAGACACCCTATAGATACTATTTCAAATGCAATGCGAATAATTGCAAGGGGCATAAAATTATGTGCGAAGATTGGGAATTGTTAGAAGCATGGAGAAAATTCAGAATTATATACGGCTGTCAACAGGCAAAGAAGAAAATCAGGGAAAAATTTTTTGATTATATGAAAAATAGAGACCTGTATTTTTATATGGGGATGTATTCAAGATATCCAACCTGGCTTATAATAGGACTTTATTATCCTCCAAAGAATCAAATAAAATCTTTGACGGATTTTTAAAAAGAATTGTATAGTGCTTTTCAGAAGTCTTACCGTATATTCATTTTATGACGCTCAGAGCGATCAGTGCATCCAGGAAGTACTGTATTGCAAAGCCTGCAACCAAGAGTCCGAAAATCCTTGTAATTGCTGTCATGATTTTATCTCCAAGAAGACTGAGAATTTTTGATGAATATATGAAAAATAGGTAAACAATAGCCAGTACAAGCAGTACAGATATTATTGTCAAAGCCCTAGTTTCAAAACTGCCCTTCATCAAAATAATTACAAGAGATATAGCACCGGGTCCTGCTAGCAGTGGTGTTGCAAATGGAACTATGCCCATATTTTTAGTGTTTTCTATGGATGTGTCTGGCTTTGCTCCCTGCCTGACCATCTCTATTCCCATGAGCAACAGTATGATACCACCTGCTATCTCAAGTGCTTCAATGGATATTCCAAAGAATGCTATGATAATATCACCTACAAGTGCGAATAGAATTATTATTATGCCTGCATAGAGTACAGCATCCCTGGATATGTTTCTCCTTGTGTCCCTGTTGAATGAACCTGTCATGCCAACGAATATAGCGAGACTCCCGAAGGGATCAATGACCACCAGCAGTGGCATGAAAACCTTCAGGAAATCTGTTATAAACGTCATGCTACAGTATGGCAATTATGTATATAAATTGAATTTTTTTAAGCAATGTAACAGAATATAATTTTATCTGAATATACAGCAATTACGGTAATTAACCGTTAAAATTACAGGAAGCAATAATTAAATCAATGGAAAAAATCTTATATTGTTTTTGTATGGCATTAAGATGAAGGTACTGATTCTCGGTATAGACGGCTACATAGGTTTTCCACTGGCATTGCGCCTCCTGGACAGGGGATATGAGGTCTCAGGTGCAGACAATTTCTATACCAGGAACAGGGTAAGAAAGGTCGGTTCCAAATCTGCGATTAAGATTAATTCATTTTCAACAAGAAATAAAAAACTGAACAATGCCATTAAATTTTACAGGGGCGATGTGAGCAATTCCAAATTCGTTTATGACATTATAAGGGATGCGAAACCTGATGCAATAGTTCATCTTGCCGAGCAGAGATCCGCACCTTATTCCATGATATCTCTGAAAACTGCAACAGAAACGCTTGATAAGAATATTGAAAGTACAATGAACATTATATACGCAGTGAAGGACCTTAACAGGGATATACATATAGTGAAGCTCGGGTCCATGGGTGAATATGGAACACCTAATATAGATATACCGGAAGGCTTCCTCAATGTCAATTATAATGGCAGAAACGATAATCTTCCTTTTCCCAGAATGGGACAGTCATGGTACCATCTGTCGAAGATATTCGATACATATAGCCTGATGCTTGCAGAAAGGATCTGGAACATGAATATAAGCGATGTGATGCAGGGTGTTGTATACGGAACAAGAACACCGGAAATATCCAAGTACAAGCTTTTTACCAGATTTGATATAGATCAGGTTTATGGCACGGTGCTTAACAGATTTATTTCACAGGCAGTTATAGGATATCCCCTGACAGTGTATGGAAAAGGGAACCAGAAACGTGCGTTCCTGTCCCTGGAGGACAGCATTGAATGCCTCAATCTGATTATTGACCATCCACCGGAGAAAGAATACAGGGTTTATAACCAGTTCGATGAATACTATCCACTGAACTATCTTGCGGAAACCGTAAAAAGTCAGTATAAATCTCTTTACAACCGTGATGTAAGCATAGATCATGTACCTAACCCAAGGGTAGAGATGGAAGATCATTACTACAATCCTGTTAATGAAAATCTCAGGAAAATAGGGTACAAGAGGCAGAGGTCTCTGGATGAGGAGGTTCCGGTCATGATAAAGGATGTTAAGAGAAACATGAATACAGTATATAGCCTGAAAAATGTTATAAAACCTGCAACTAACTGGAGATAGATTTCTTGCAGAATTTATATGTTCTCTCCAGCAGCCGGAAATAATTATTGCTATTTCCTATACTTATCCAGTCATTCTTTCGAATTTTGAAATATTCAACTGTATTTCCTTTCGTTATGAATCGGTTTATTGCCGGCGTCAGCTCCGAACCCCGTATCAGATCCAGCACATCATGTTTGAAAACATAGAAGGCTGCCATGGCATAGTTGGATTCAGGGTTATCTGGTTTTTCAACTACGCTAGTAACATTCCTGCTATTGATATAAGCTACACCGTATTTTTCAGGATTCAACACAGACATTAGTGTCAGTACACTGTTGCCAGTTTTTTTATAAAGTTTTATAATTTTCTTTGTTTTCTTGGTATCGATAATTATGCCGTCACCGGCATTCAGCATAAAATCTCCCCTGATATAATCCCTTGCCAGTGATACGGCCTTTCCATAACCCTCCGGCTTTTGCTGATATATGAACTCCGTTTTCATTCTCAATGTTGACAGGTAATCAGCTGTGTGATGATCACGGTGATCGAGGACTATAAAGAACTTGCTTGCACCTGCGTCAGACAGATTATGGATTATACAGTCCAGGACAGGCCTGAGAACTATTTTTCCGTTTCGTACAGCGTACAGTGGGAGCATTTCCTTTCTCATGCCCCTTGGGAGATTTGCTCTGGTACCTAGTCCGGCAGCGGTAATGAGTGCATCCATACAGGGTAATTACATTTATTTTATTAAATAGTACCGCCTACTTTTTATGAAATCAACATCAATATACTATTAATACTTTCAAGCCATTATTAAACAATGAAATGCTCTATCTGTGGTGCACAGGCCGTCTATGAGGTGAAATATAACGGTTCATCTCTATGCAAAAAACACTTCATGGAATATGTGGAAAAGAGAGTTAGAAAGGAAATAAGGGCCCAGGTCGATTTTTCCAGAAAGAACATGAAAATTTCAGTAGCGATATCCGGCGGAAAGGACAGCTCTGTAACACTTTACTTGCTGAATAAAATTCTCTCTGAAAGAAGAAATTTAGAGATAACAGCTTTTACCGTGGATGAGGGCATAGAGGGTTACAGGAGCACAGGACTTGAGAAGGCGGGAAAACTTTGCAAACAGCTCAATATAAAACATGATGTAATATCATATAAGGAAAATTACGGTTATACTTTAGATGAAATAATGAAAATAGATAAAAAAACGATATCATGTTCGCACTGTGGCCCCATGAGACGGCAGCTCATGAATAAAATATCAGAATATTCAAAATCTGATTATGTTGCCTTGGGGATTAATCTGGATGATTATTCGCAATCAATACTGATGAATGTTGCAAAGGGAGATGTGTCCAGGTATGCTAGAATGGCTCCTCATTCATATATTCGCGATGGGCTTGTTCCCAGGATATTACCACTGAGAAAAATACCTGAAAAGGAGGTTGTGCTTTATGCCCTGCTCACTGGCATAGACTTTGATTCAAGCTGGTGCCCCTATTATAGCATGGCACAGAGGAATACTTTCAGGGATGTTATAGAAAGGCTGGAAAAAGAAACTCCTGGAACAAAATTTGCCATTGTAAAATTCTTTGATGAAACCAGACCGGCAATAAAGAAGAGTATCAGTACAGAGAGCATTAAACTCAATAAGTGTAAAATATGCGGTGCACCTACTCCAGGCGAGATATGCGAGGTGTGTGCTGATCTAGAAACCATAAGAAATCTTGAAAAGGCAGCATAGAAATATTTATTAAATTTCTAACAATAGAGGTCTCACGGGGTTGTAGCTTAGCTTGGTTGGAGCACCCGGCTGATAACCGGGAGGTCACCGGTTCAAATCCGGTCAGCCCCATCGGGTGCAGGTGC
>JAJZZW010000158.1 GCA_021797385.1 Thermoplasmata archaeon
AATTTCGATACGGTTTGTTACCTACTTTATAAACATTTTGATTTTCAAAGATTTTAAAACTATTTTTTTAAAAATATACAATTATCTAGTGATATTTATTTATGTTTTTGAAAAAATTTATATGCCAATTTGATATAACACAAATATTGGTAAAATTGGATGATGATATCCTGGCGCAAATCGCTTTGCAAAACTTTCAATTTGAGATACAGACAGTTCAGATATCTCAAGGAATAATGATTCAGGGTGCATCAGGATTAAGTTATAAATTTGATTATATAATTGCTTCCGGTAAGGATACCATAGCTGTAAAGCTTGCTAATTCGGATATTACAACGAATGATATTATGATTTTTAATTCCCAGGCAACTGATGCGGGCATAACAAAAAAAATTTTGATAAGTGAAAGCGAACTGGGCGAGTATGTAAAAAAAATGTGTAACATTTACAGTATTGTTGTATCAGATCCTAGGGAAATCACCACACCAGATGACAGCACACCTGTCTACCGGGCGAAATTTGGAATTCCTATCCTGGATTCAAAGTTATCCGGGGGGCTCCGGCCAGGGTATGTGTATATGATATCTGGCAAACCGGGTGTGGGGAAAACTACACTTTCAAGTATATTTCTTTCATATGGTGCCAGTATTGGTGAAAAAGGTTTGATGATACTTACCGATACTTTCCCTGACCAGTTTATTGATAATATACATACTATGAATATCGGATTTGTAGAGGCATATAAAGATAGAAAAATAGAGGTAATGGAGATTTCCGACCAGATAAGGTCGATGAAATCTGATATCTCTCTAGGAAAAACCGATTCTAGAAAATTTATCACAAAACTCGTCACGGAACTAAAGAAAATTATTATTTCCAATGATATTAAACGGGTTGTTATAGACCCTATTACCCTCCTGATTATACCTGATGACGATTTTGTAAATCTTCTCTTAAATAGCATGGCCATCAAAGGAGTCACAATATTGATTACAAGCGGTTTGAGAAATAGTAATTTAAGCATTTTCGGTATTGAAGAATATTACACCACAGGCATTATAAAACTTGAATATAGATCACAGAACGATATAAGTACCAGAACCGGCAGCATAATAAAAATGAGGGGCACTCCCTTCGATCCAAGTCCATTTAACTTTAAAATTACCGCAAACGGCATAATGCCTTTGAGCAAACTTAAAATGCCAGAACCGGAAGTAACACAAACAGATCAGGAAAATATTGGAGGCAATTCATCGGAAAATCAGTCTTCATACGACAGCCTATTCAGAAGTATAAGGTGATCATCTGGGCAATCGCACTATAATTCTTGTAAATATAATGACTATGCTTTCTATAGTTTTCATAATCATTGGTATTGCGTCAGCTTTATATTCGGCAGTAGTTTTAAAGAATGGAACTACTTTTGAGTATATATTTACCGCGTGGTTCTGGCTTGCAAGCGTGTTTTTTGGGATTCAGAGTGTAACATACTTTCTATCCTTCCACAGGAGTGTTACTGAATATGCAGATACAATAAATGACTCTTATGTGCCTGGGCTTCGTGGTAAAGTCGCCGTTCTTGTGCCTATTTTTAATGAGGAACAGGAAATGGTAATTACAAATCTGGTAGCCATTTATTCCAACGCAGGCGAGGATTCTGATATATATGTCCTTGATGATTCAACACGTGGCGATTCTGCTCCTATAATAGATTTATGCCGGAAACTGGGAATGAAATATGTGCATCGTGACAATAGAAGGGGGTATAAGGCAGGTGCACTGAACGATGTCCTTAAAACATTGAAAGAACCATATGCTGCAGTAATAGACATAGATCAGATGCCGGCACCTGACTTTTTGCGTGAGACCACGGCCTTGCTCGAAAAAAATAAAAAAATAGGGTTTGTCCAGGTTCCGCAGGAATATTCAAATACTGATTCAAGCCTTCTTGCAGAGATAGCCCAGGCCCAGCAATTCATATTTTATGACATACTCACGGAAGGTAAAAGTGTAGCAGGCACATTGTTCTCCTGTGGTACAAATGTAGTGTACAATGTAGACGCATTGAAGTCAGTAGATTATTTTGACGAAAAAACTATAGTTGAAGATATAGCCACATCCGTTAACATGGCAATAAATGGATGGACCGGGATATATTATAATAAAAAGTTAGTATTCGGCCGTGCTCCTGTAACGATGCAGGGATACATTAATCAACAATGGAGATGGATGTATGGCGTACTGTCCTTAATGCCAAAAATTGTTAAAAAAATCCTTTTGAGCGGAAAATTCTCGCCAAAACAGAAATTTGACTGGTTTGCAACTTCAACATGGTATATCTTCGGCTGGTTTTATCTCATTTTTCTCCTTGCTCCAATACTTCAAATTATTGGAATCAAAGTTTTGACAATAAACAGTACTCTCTATCTTCTTGCATGGTTGCCCTATACTATACTTCTCATGACAACATTCACTCTGTCACAGGTATCTAAAAAGGCACCATTAAGGTTTGTCTTCTATAATATGGCTGCAAATCTTCTGATATTCCCACTGAGCATTTCTACTTCAATCAGTGCGTTGCTGAAAAAATCCAAACCGTTTACCACAGCCAGAACTGGTGGGAAACTTCCCCTGTACCGTTTCTGGCCACAGATCACAATTATAATCCTCCTGCCTCTTGCCGCAATTTATCTTATTTTACAGCACAACACTTTTTCATATATTACTGCATTCTGGGCGTTTTTTCAGTTCTCACTTCTCATGCCAATATTCTGGTTAAATAAAAATCCACGGGCATCATCAATGGACGAACCTGCCTTTAAAAATTCTATGTAGGTTTATATTCATTTAATTAAGGCTGAATTCCAGAAGCGTTTTTATGGCCAAGCAATTTTAAGGCTGCTGATTTAGCCATTAAAAGAATATTTTTATAGATTTATATACTATAGAAATTAATGAAACCGGTACAGTTCGATCTAAAGCTTTCAAAATACTTTGATATTTCTATAAATTTTAACTCCCGGCAAATAGCATTGTTGCGTGCAACCGGGTATAATGGTTCTGGCAGCCTTATAACAGATGGCCATGATTTCTTTTTTAACGTTTTTATCCCGAAGTCAGATAATATTACAGCCTTAAAACCGTTCTTTCAACTGGCTGATATAGAAGAGAGAGGGCGTTATTATTTTTACAGTGAAAAAATTCAAGATCCTTACTTATCAGGATTTTTAGGAGATCTTGATAGTATAAACGGGCTGGTAATCAGCTATGCAGGTATTGAAGCTGGCGAAATGAAATTAAAAGGTTTTATGCATACAAACTCTGAGACAGATTTTTCTAATTTATTGAGCAAGTATAACTATATGCAGGTAAACATTGAAAAACTAACCTTTAAACCATCCATGGGCTTTTATGATTTTATGAAGAATATGGAGATTCCGCTTAAAAGTATCACCATAAGCCTTCCTATATCTGAATTCTCGCAGTACCGGGCAATTAAAATATTGAAAGGCACTAATACAGTAATTCAGTATGTGGACAATATCCCGAAAGGGGGAAAATTCCGAATTATTCTTTATTCTGATAGTAATCCGAGTGAAGTTGAAGGAATTGATGTTATATCAGGCGTTGACCACATATATGAAACCAGTACAGATGAAAGTATATTGCTTTTGTTTGCATCAAATGCCAGAAAGAATAATATAACCTCAAATTTCACATTTATGTATGAAAGTGATGATAAGTTGTTTTTAAATTTCATCGTTCAAGAATTCATGGCAAAAGAATATTTTCAGCTCATAGTGAATACTGAAATTGATTTAAAAAATTTTGAATGGGTTACTCTGGAATTCTATGGAGATTTAGACAATTTTGAACAGTTATTCAACTATTCAGGAAATATTCAGTAACTCAAAATGTACTATAAAGAGAACGAGTTATGATACATCTGTACTGGACGGCATTGAGTCTAATCCAGCAAGGATAGATACTGATATAATGGAGATAAAGGTCGGTTATGAAAGGTTTAATAAAATGCTAGCAGGAAAAATTGGGGGATGCATGCTTAATTGACCTTAAAAATATTATACTTACACAATATCTAGATAAGAAAATTCTGCAATCTCCTACGCTGATTAAGCATGAACAATTATTTATATGTTGTAAGATAGAAAGAAAACATGATTTAACAATTCAAGCCCGTGATTTATAACAATGTAAACGTTTTGACACATAATGTATGCTAATGCTTAACAATTTCTGATATATTTTTGTCAATGTTTATATGTAATTAAAAATTATATCCGAATGGATAATAATGAACCT
>JAJZZW010000159.1 GCA_021797385.1 Thermoplasmata archaeon
GATATTCAATGTTAAATATGTATTTAAACATTATTTAATGTTTAAACTTCTGAATTTTACAATAAAATTATAAATGCTTAATAAAAAAATTCTTTATTAACCATTGTTAATTTCATGTATGGGTACCAGGGGCGACGTCGCGCTGTTTATAATTATGGTTACATCATGGGGAATCAATTACCCGGTGTTGAAAATTGCCCTGAATTATACGACGCCGTATGCTCTGCTATTTTATAGAATTCTGTTCTCATTCATTTTTATTTATATAATATTCCGGCCAAAACTTCATTTAAAATTATCGAGGCATGATATTATTCCCCTATTCGTGCTCTCCCTCCTTGATGTGGTTATCTGGATGGAGCTATGGTTTGTTGCTGAAACAACTATTTCTGCATCCCTCACATCCATACTTATCTACACATACCCCATAATATCGACGCTGATGGCAATAATATTCCTGGGCGAGCATTACAATAAATATGTATTTCTGGGGATAGGCCTCGGATTTGCAGGTATTCTGGTTATATTTTCAAATTCCCTCAGCACCGGATTAAAGCCAGGTCTCATAATAGCGCTACTCGGCGCTGTAATGTGGGCATTGGGCACAATGTATTATATGAAATACCACACGAAACGTGACAGGGAAACAACCAACTTCTACCAGTTCGGATTTGCTATTATACCTACACTTGTAATAGCCGTGATTGCCAATCCGGATATTAAGGCATTTGAACTTAGTCCGCTCCTTATTGTACTAGTCCTTATAATGGCCATACCGGGCACAGCAGTTGCATATTATGCATTCATGCACTTAAACAGAAAATACGGTGTATCTACAATATCCTCATTCCTATTTGTGGTTCCTGCACTTTCCGTGGTTTTCAGCTTCATTATACTGGGGGAGGTACCTACCATACTTGAAATGGGAGGGCTCCTCATGGTAGCCGCAGGAATATTCTTCTCTGCAAAAGGCACAAAGGAAAACGGTTCCGGTAAAAAAGTTCACGGGCGGAATTCCCTTTCATAAATGTCCGGGCGCAGACGTGGCATAAAGGCATTTCTCACGGATTCATATATCAGTGTGCTCCTTGTAACCATGTTGCCAGAGATAAGACCGGTAATCCCTCTCTCACGCCCAATTTTTTTAATTCCATAACTATCTTCAACAAACTGGTTTGTACTGCTTCCTGATTTTATCGCATCCATAACCGCATCAGGCATTTCAAAACCTGATCCGAACCCCGATGTAATATAACTGTATCTGTCAACTATAATACAATAATGCAGATCATAATATGTATCATTTATTTTGTTATAAAACAGGCCAGATTCGATCCCGATAGAATAATCATTATCTTTTAACCCGTACATTGCTCTACTGCTGGCATATCTCATAGTATCCTCACCGAATGGCTGTTCGCCTCCGGTTTTATAATCTGTATTTTTTATCAATGTGTAATTTTTCATTATTCCTCTTATAAATTTTTCCGCAGCTTCGAATTTCAGGTCATTGCAGGTTGAAATTGCTATTTTCACAGGGTTTTTACGTCTACCGGTTTTTGTGACCTCACCCTTGAATATTCTCGAAGAGCTGATGGGAAAGAGGTCTTCCGCAAGCACATAGGGTATTTTTATAACATGCAACGGCTCTTTTCCCATTGTTCTGCGCTTTTCATTTATCCTTCTCGCACTGGTATAAGTCTCAGGAGAAACAACCAGCACAGCATTTTCCACATCAAGTGTATTCCCCATTGCTGAATCCAGTGGATGAATTTCATAATTTTCTGTGAGTTTATCCATTAATTTTTTTACGCCGGCTGCTCTCTTTGTGTACGGAATAGCCTTATTTTTGTGTGATTTTACATAATCGTCAGAAGTTACTCCGATTATGACCCTGTTGCCTGTATGAAATGCAGCCCGGAGCAATTCTTCGTGGCCTTTGTGAAGTGTATTGAATGTGCCCCCTACAAGCGTTAACATAAAAAGTAAATAGAGAATTATTATAAAATATTATTTAAAGAGACTGTTTCTCTTCCTTTATAGTTTTTGCAAGCCTTTTTATTCCTTCTTTGATGTCCTCATCACTGGAATATGTAAAATTAAGCCTCATTGTGTTTAATTCAGGTTCATTATGATAAAATGCCGATCCTGTAACATATGCCACCTTATTGTTTATGGCACGTTTCAGCATTTTAAATGCATCCATATTCTTGCTCAATTTTACCCACAGGAACATTCCACCGTCAGGCCTGGACCATGTGGCATCCTCCATATAGTCATCGAGGGCCTCAAGCATGATATCCCTCTTTTTTCTGTACAAATCTATAGTTTTTGGTATCTGTTTATAGATTATTCCTTTCCTGATATATTCGTAGGCAATATACTGGGATAATGAATTGGTTGCTAAATCCATAGCCTGCTTGAGTTTGTTGAATTCATCAAGAACCTCGGGCTGCGAAACAGTAAATCCAGTTCTCAGTCCCGGCGCCATGATTTTGGAAAATGTACCCAGGTATGTCACCATTTCATTTTTATCCAGGCTTTTAAGTGTCGGTATTTTCTGCCCCGAATATCTCAAATCTCCATAGGGATTATCCTCTATAATCGGTATATCGTACTGCTCTGCGATTTCAAGCAGGTGTTTTCTCCTATCAAGGGGCATTGTATACCCGGCCGGGTTCTGGAATGTTGGTATAGTGTATATAAATTTGGGTTTTGTTCCCCTGGATTTAAGGTCTCTGAGCTTATCTTCGAGCTCGGTGGTTATCATTCCCTCATCATCCATACTCACACCAACAGATTTCACCTGATTGGCCGTCAGTGAAGAAAGCATTCCCACATATGTTGGAGCTTCTGTTACCACATATTCTCCGGGATTTGCAAATATTATAGGTAATGCATACAGGGCCTGCTGAGAACCTGTGGTGAGCATGATATTCTCGGGTGCGACATTTATATTCTCATCTCTTTTCAGATATTCGGCAAGTTGATCTTTCAGTTCAGGAAGACCCTCTGTCTGTCCATACTGCAATGCGGAAGATGCATAGTTGTCCATTATATCATCCAGTATATCCTTGAGTTCCTTTGAAGGAAAGGTTTCCGGATTGGGCAGGCCACCACCAAAGGATATCATCCCGGGCATATGTATATACTTTAAAAGCTCCCTGATTTCAGAGGACTTTAAATTTTTCATATTGTCAGAAAATTCAAATTTCATAATATATAATGAAAATGAAATATTTAAAGTTCATTATTATATCATAAATGGAATCACCGGAATAAGCACGAATGTATACAGCATATCCTGATGCAGTGATGTTATATCATTGATTTTTTAAAGAGTAAAGCATAAAATATCAATCATAAACATGGCATTACAATAAATATATGCGGTCAAATAAAAAAATATTTTATAATAGGTATTAATCCGAATCATAATGGCTCAAAAGCTTATATGGAAGGTTACTGTTACCGGTAAAAAAAATGCGGGGAAAAGTTCTATAGTATCAGAGGCAGTTTACGGCACAGCGACTCCCATAAATAGCAAGGGCTTTGTGAGAAAAAAGGTAAGCATTGATTTCATGTCAAATGAATATGAAATAGACCTTTTATTCCTGGAAATGCCATACGAAACATTGAATGAAAAATTTTTATCAAAATCTACCTTCGTACTTCTGGTTGTTGACATAACGGATATGGTGAGCCTGCAGAATGCCCGTGAATTCCTTAAAATGTATAATGATACTATGGAAATATTCATCATAGCGACCAAGGCAGATATGAGGTATACATCACAGTTCTGGGAGCCAGAAGTTTCAAAACTTGCAGGGGAATACGGAATACTGTATTTTATTTATAGCAACAGGGATGATTTTTCTTCAATTTTAAAGGAAATCCTGGGATATTCACTGGCAAAAATTTTTAATCAGGGTAAATAATATCATAGAATGGATGTCGTATGCAAAAATACCCACTTTCAGTTTTCAGGTATGGATGCCTCCCAGATAATAAATAAGTATCATACAGGAAAAATATCCGGTGATGCAATGTTACTCGATCCCTGTGAATCCATATACCTGTATATGAAGGGCAAAATATTGCCGGTGGAAAATATAAGCTTATCAGATATCATAAGCAGGGTATTCAATGAAGACCTCTATATTTATTATGTATATTCCGTACTGAAATCCAAGGGCTTTGTTGTAAAGAGGGACGGAAAAAAATTTTATTACAGGAAGCCAGAAGAAAAATTTGATATTCCCGTTATACTGATTAAGGAAGACGATATGATCGATTTTCCTAGCATTTA
>JAJZZW010000160.1 GCA_021797385.1 Thermoplasmata archaeon
CTCTGTTGCCATGGGCTTTGATTATAATAGCATATATAAGAGTTATCAATAAAAATTATGCTTAAAATATCAATTTTAATATTAATGTGCCCCCGGTGGAAAAACTATGTCATCGAATTTTCTATAGGTTTCTTCATCGAATCTCAATAAGTCAGGGTTTACATTCTGTTCCACCGCCATATAATATGCCAGGTAATACAATGGAAGGACATTTAAAAGGGCGTTTATGTATTCATCCCCTAAGTCCGGCAAATCCATGGAATAATCACCATTCCCATTAATTACCACAGTCTTTGTACCCACTACTTTACATGCCCTGACTATGTCATCTGTCCTTGAATTAACTGTATTGCTGTTAATTATGATCAGAAGCGACTTATCATCTATGAGCGATGTGCATCCATGAATAAATTCTTCAAGTTCTATTCCCTCTGCGTGTATATGTGTAGCTTCCTTTATTTTCTGGGCGGCTTCCCTGGCTACAGGCTCTTCCGGGCCTGCGCCCAGTACGAATATCCTGTTGACGTATGAAAGGTTATGCGCGATTTTCTTTACAGTGGAATCCAGGGATGCTACAAGCCCCTTAAGGGTTTCTATGGTCTTATCAATGTTCATGTCAATTCCTGCATATCTCGAAGCAATGTACATGGATGCAATCGCATTGTCAAAGAAGGATTTTGTATTGCAGAGTGATTTGTCATCAGCATCGATAACTATGCTTTTGTTTGATATGAGTTCCATGGGTGTTCCATGATAATGTGTTATTCCAACTATATATGAAAATTTCTTCTGGTATATGAGGGAGTCTATGGTTGATTTTGTTTTTCCACTGTTTGATATTCCAACGACGGTTCCATGAACAGGGAGATAATAATTTAAAAGTTCATATGACTGGACAAATGCATATTTTATATCCGTTTTATACAGGAATCCTGCGCCTATCTGGGCTGCGTGGTATGCAGTGCCATTTCCTGTAAACAGCAAAGGTTTGCTGGATAGAAATGAATAATCTGTATTTTCCATGGTTTTTCTTGTAATTTCAAGTGATTCTGGCGTTTCCCTGATCATATCATACATATAATACGGATGCCCATTGCGTTTTTCCGGAATCGTATCTGTCATAGAGGTATAAGGCTAAAAAGCATATATTTATTTTGTTACAATATTAAATCTAATTATCGTGGGGATATTGCAGGGCCAGTAATACTTCATACAGGCTATAACAGCGAGAACTATAAATTGAAATACTGTTATGAATTTAAAGAATATGGTAGATCCGGATTTTAATGCGCTTATAGAATTGTCAAAAAGTGCTGGAGATATGACAAAAATAGAGCCTGCTATGCTTAGAAATTTCCTTGATGAATCCTCACTGAGCTCCAGGGGGAAGCCGGTGGAAATAAAGGAAATTAAAGATTATAAAATAAAACTGGATGGGCGCACACTGAATACCAGAATGTATGATAACAACAATGCAAAATCAGCCATTTTATATTACCATGGTGGAGGCTTTCTTTTCGGCAATATTGAAACACATGATAATTATTGCCGCTTCCTTGCTAAGGAATCCGGGGTTAAGATTATTTCTATTGAGTACAGGTTGGCACCGGAACATAAATTTCCAGATGCTTTCAATGATGCTTATGATTCTTTCCAGTATATAGTTAAAAAGAAGAAGGATTTTGGAATAGAAGGGAAAATTGGTGTAGCTGGTGATAGTGCCGGTGCAAATCTTGCAGCTGCATTATGCCTGAAATGCCGTGATGAGAAAACTGAAATGCCTGCTGTCCAGGTATTGTTCTATCCAAGCCTCGCACCTGATAATTTTTCCAGATCGTTTATTGAGTATTCCGATAACTATGTCTTAACAGGAAAGATGATAAGATATTTTGGAAATATGTATTCAAAAAATATGCAGGATCTGATAAATCCATATTTCTCGCCTCTTGTTGCCGATGATTTTTCAAATCTTCCACCTGCCGTAATGATAACCAATGAATACGACCCTTTGAGAGACCCGGAAGAAACATATGTTAAAAAACTCAGGGAAGCAGGAGTCAGGGCAGTTGGAATAAGAGGGATAGGCATGATACATGGATCGGCTACTGACTTTGAGGTTTCTGATGGTGCAAGAAACATTGTAAAAATGGTTGCAAAAATCATTCCTGACTATTTATAGATAGATATGCAGGTGATTTTAACAGCAGGATAGGTGGGATCAGGCGATAACCTGGAAACCATCATCTGTTTTTTTCAGAAGGCGTGAATAAATACCCCATTCAATAAGTATAACCTCCAGGTCATGGGTTCCATCCGGATTGTTGAATGTAGGTACATCATTTTCCTTCAGCTTATCTATTATGTCTTCAAGTGTGAATTCACCCATAGAAATAGCAGTTTTAAAGGGCTCTATATTTTTAAGCGAATCCTTTATAATTTGCTTTCTTGTATTCATTCCTGATTTTATATATTCTATACCCTTCTGCGATATCGATATATCTCCGGATTCTGCATTCACCAATCCAATATTTGATGCGGTGTATACTATTGGCATTAAATCGTCAAGGTCTACTTCCATTTCCTTTTCCATTTGATAAAGGTCCGTTTTTCCATCGAATATGTTATTAAGTACATAAAGCAATCCCAGCAGGTCAGCTATCCTTGCATCGGGGTCAATTACATCCATAAAGTGTATATATAATCTGCGTTTATAATATTAATGTTTTATAATGTGCTTATAATTGCATAATTTTAATATATACAATTCCTGATTTAAATTCTAGATAATATATGCTAGTACGGGCATTTTTGGGCGGCTGGTGTGCTTACGATCGTATGGGAAGAAACTCCTTTTCTAAAACGGGGGCAGAGGGCCTTAAATCAGTAACCCGACAAATTTATGAAGGCAATACTCACCCATTGGCATAGTTTTGTGGTGCATCAAGCTGAGTAAACGCCCTCTTCGGCAACATATTTCTTCTGTGCAAGATCCATCATTTTTCTTGTAAACAGTACAGAGTAAATAGCTACTATTATGCCGAATATTAAGGACCCCCAGGCCGCCAGGGCCAGGTCTCCACTAGCAGTGGCGATATCTATAGTTTTCATAAGCCCGGTGTGGACAGAAAGGGAATGCGTACCATATATATCTGGCCAGTATTCACCTATCATTAATCCTCCCCATGCACTGTTTATTGTGGATGATATTCCACTGATAAGATATGGAAATGTGGAAGGAATTATTACCTTCCTCATCTTTTTGAAATACCCGAGTTTGAGGTTTTTTGTAATTTCCCAGTATTCAGATGGCATTGCCTTTACGCCCATCCAGAAGGAATAGAATACATAATAAAATGTACTGACAAACCCCAGTGACAACACGTAGAGTTCATTGGTAAATCCTCCAAATACGCTTAACATGAATGGTTCTGTCAAAATAAACAGAAATGGGAAATAAATAGGAGCAGGATAAGCGCTCAAAGATTGTATGATTGGTATCCAGTATTTTTCTGCCCTTTTATTCACAGCCAGATAATATCCAAGGAATATGGCTATTACCATGGATATCAGAAGTATTGATCCCACCCGGACATAGTCGAATCCCAGCCCTTTTAACAGAAATGGTGTTTTGCTGAATAACACGCCCCATTCTGCGGGCTTAACTGAAATTATTAAAGAGACAACGCCGTATAATAAGGCAATCAATATGATTATTCCAATTGAAGCATAGATATACTTATACCGCTTCTGCTTCTTTTCCTTCTTCTCATATGTTTGCTCATGTTTGTCACCTTCCCTGTATTTGTAGTATCTGGCCAGCCTGGTGAGTGGATTTTTTGAAAGCGCCGCAAAAACCCTTGCTGTTTCCCTTAGATTTAACCTCCCGCGCTTCATTACCGGAGCATCCGTATCCAGTGTATATCTGCCAACTGCGTATTTGCTGAATTCCCGTAATACTATAACAATTGCAACAATTACTATGCCCATAATCAACAGTGCCATCTCGATGTCAAACAGCTGCGCATTGGCTACAAATGTATCAAGTACAGACCCTATGCCGAAGGTCTGATATGTATGTACACCCACCTCAAAAACTTCGCTGACCGTTATATAAAAGAAACCGTCCGATACACTGGGGAAAAGGTTTGCAGTAATACGTGGCACAGAAAAAGGAATATAAAGGTACCGTAGCCTTGAGAATAGGCCGAATCTGGAGTTTTCTACAACTTCAACCATTTCCCGTGGAACTGTTATTAGCAAAGTACAGGTTACGATGCAAAGGCCAAGGAGCCC
>JAJZZW010000161.1 GCA_021797385.1 Thermoplasmata archaeon
AAAAAATATTATTAATTTATTCCTTGCTGTATATTTCTTCCTGTACGAGCATATCGGTAGAACCTGCCTTTTTTATAGATTCAGGATGGTTTTTCCCGTATATGTAGATAACTATTGCAGATATAATGATGAATACAACTGCTGTTATAATTGCATAGTCTACAGGATATGCAGGGGGATAAAAGCTATAAAACATTGCAACTGCCAGTATTATGGTGGCTGCTGCTGGAATTACTGCATGTGTGAGTACCCTGAACTCTTTCAACTTCTTGAAGGTTGCACCAAGCCCGAAGTTGCTCAGTATGTGACCGAGGAACAAGGCAGCTGAGGATGCAGTTACAAGATACAGGAAACCATCCTCCGGGCCTATAAGGATGCCTGCAATCAGCGATACAAAGTATGCAACACCGGCCATCACTATTATTGCAATGTAAGGAGTTTTATGTACAGGATGCACTTTAGAGAACATCGCTGGACCGAGTCCATCCCTGCTCATGGAAAATATCATTCTGGCGCTTGTATTCAGAGGTGCCAGCGACCCTGCAAAAAGACTGTTGATAATAAACACAAAGAGTATTATCGTAAACGGAAGACCGAGATACTTATCTGCCACTATGAGCCCGGGCACACTGGACTTGAAAAACGTCCCCATGTTTGATACGCCCCAGCCAACTGTAAGGGCATAAGAAGTAAGCACAAACACAACCCCGGTAATCAGAAAACTGATCAGAAGTGCTTTTTTGATATTTTTCCTGGGTTGTTTCGCTTCCTCTCCCAGGGTCACTACGGCTGACGATCCTGACATGGAAAATATTGCAAGAACCATTCCGACTGCTACACCGGCAAATCCATCGGCTGGTGTCGGTGTGAATGGAACAAATGTATTTTTTGAACCCAGGGCAACTATGATAACCACCGATACAATGATTAATAGAGCTATTTCTATTGCAGATGCCGCAAAACTATATGCCAGTGAGGGCTTTATACCGAGATATGCAATTACGGTTAATATAACAATAAAGGCGGTCATTATGGGTATCCATGTGTATGTACCTATGTTGATATTCAGGAAGTACGATATTGTTCCCGGAATAAAGACTCCGGAAGTAAACAGAATGGCATTTGTTATTACCATAAAATAGGAAAACCACATCATATATCCTATTATAAGCCCGTACCGTGGCCCTGCTCCTCTGCTATTGAAGGTATAGAAACCACCACTGCCGTTGATCTTTTTTGAAAACTGGTATGGTGTGTTGATCCATATCAGAACTCCGAAAATAGATATTATATATGCCAGTGGCAACGAGCCCTTGGCAAATTCTGCTGCACCTGTCATTGTTGCAGCCACTGCTCCCAGTGGAGAAATCATTGCTATGGATTGTCCGAGGAGCGGATAAAAACCTGCTGCCCCTTTTTTTAAAGTTTTTGATTCGGAAACCTTTTCCATGGTCTCCTGTAATAGTATAAGTTTTTAAATATTGCTTAAATTTACGAATAAATATTAAAGTTTAAACATTTTATTCCTGTACCTGATCATCCGTGAGATACTGCTCACCGGACTTTATTATGTCTGTTATTTCCGATGTCCTGAAACCCGATTTCACGGAGAGGAAATAGAATATCAGGGATACCAGTATTACCAGTATAAAGTCATATGGAAATGGAAAAATATTTATACCACCGAAATTTTTCTCTCCGATATAAGACATTATAACCAGAGCAATTATTAACAATGGCACCCAGTATCCGCCCTTTATATTTTCCCTTGAAAGTACACTGTCAACCCTGTGCAACGCAAGCAGGATCAGGTATACTAAAAATCCCGCAAAGATGATAATTGCTGTATATCCCACTGTTGGCCACCCAGTCCAGTAAACGATCAGGGACGCTCCTACAAAGGAAATCGGGGATAAAATTTTTGCGTATGGCAATCTGAATGGCCTTTTCATTTCTGCTGCTTCACGCCTCAATACCATGAGGGTTGAACCGCCGAGGATATAAGTGAATGCCGCAATACCTGAAACAAGACCGACAACCACATACCAGCTCGGAAGCGGTGCAAGAAATACCAGACCCAGTATCAGGCTGATAATCAGGGAAAAAACCGGAATCCCTGTTTTCTTGCTAACCCTGCCTATCATCTCAGGAAAGTATCCGATTTCTGCCATCCCGTATAGGGATCGTGTCGAGGTCCCTGCAGCAATGTTCAGTGTTCCTGATGGAGATATATATGCATCGGCATACAGCAGATATGTCAGTACCCCCATTATGGAAAGATCGGATGATTTGGCTAGAAAAGCAAAGGGTGCAGCATCTATTCCCTTGGCATAGCTCCCTGCAGATGCAGATGATAGCCCGAGCCATCCACCTGAAGTTTTCAGCAGTGCCGGGTCAACTGAAGATATGAATACTACCTGGAGTAGGATATATACCGCTATGGATGTAAGCATAGCGTATATCAGTGCCCGTGGAATATCCCTTTGTGGGTTTTTTGCCTCCCCGGCAAAGTCAAGTGTATGCCTGAACCCCAGATAGGAGAACACTATCCCGTCAGTGGATATGGCCTCAAAAACAAGGGATATATTGTTATGTGGAAGGAAACCGCCTAAAGAGGAATCGTCGAAATTACCCGCATGGAACAGGAAGAATCCCATGAGTACTATTGTAAGGGTCGGAATGATCAGTTTCCACCATGTTATGGCCTGATTGGTTTTTCCCATCAACTTTACGCCGAAGTAATTGAGAAAATAAAATCCCGTAATCAGTATACCTGCAAGCAGTATACCATAACCTGTTAGCAAGGTTACACTCGTAGATGGATCAAGGGGATTTTTTGCATAGTAAATCAATGCGGGATGTGCTATGTATGATCCTGCATAGGTCAGGACTGCCTCAGCCTCCAGTGCCGGTGATGCTGCCCTTGCTGCAAAATAAGCCCATCCGAAGAATAGGCCTGCTACTCCTCCATGGGAATAATGGCCATATCTTGTAATAAACCCGCTTCTGGGTATCATGGATCCGATTTCAGCATAAACAAGTGTTATAATAAGAACTATAATTCCCCCGATTACCCATGAAAGGATGGCTGCAGGACCGGCAGTACCTGCCGAGGCAGATTCGGCAAAGAGCCATCCGGAACCGATGATAGAACCCAGGCTCAGGAAATATAGATCCCAGGATGTTAATACTTTTTTCAGTTTTTTATCCTGTTTTTCACTTTCACTATATGAATAATGGGTTTCTTTCATCTCCGTCTACTTAATTATATAGTAATAGAATTTAATATTTTCCCTACTTTTCTTGTTATTGTGATTATTTTGATATAAATATTTTGCCTTATCCCCAAGTAATCTAATCCACAAATCACGGAAATTTATGGTTCGACATCAGCATATTCTTGCCTTATGAGATAATTGTGAAAGTATTTATTCAAATTTGCAATATTTCTACTTAAATGGATAAAACAGGGATTATAAGAAGCACATATCTTACGATTCTGTAATTATCATTATTCTGATAACCTTCATGGTAAGGGCCTCAAATAATATGATGATGACCACAATTTCATTGTTTTCTAAATATGATCTTCATTTCGGGCAGGTTGAGGTTGGCTTGACAGAATCGCTCATGGCGCTTGCCACATTTATAACTACGGGTCTGATCAATTCCCATCTTGGCACAGTGCCCAGGCGGTATCTGTTCATTGGATCAAATATTGGATTTACACTGGTCCTGGGAATCATGCAATTTTCAAACTTCATAACAGTCTGGATCTTTATAGCGGTTGCGGGCCTGGCATTCGGCGCTATAATGCCCAATATAATTACATCAGCAGGATTGATAGAAGATAAAAAGTCCAGGGAAAAGGTTCTCGGCATATATACCCTGGCCCTGAGCGTAAGCCTCATCGCCGGGCCCGCGTTTGAGTCATATATACTGGAATTAGAACCGTTAAGATATATATTCCTGTTCTTTGTGCCATTCGGTATAGTAGCATCCATATTATCGCCTTTCCTGAAATTTCCAGACAGCAAATCAGAAATTAAAAAGAAGAAAATAAGAGTGTTCAATGAGCCGGGATTCCGGGTGGCTATATATGCAATTCTCGCGTACAACATTATTTTTGCCCTCCTCATAACCTTCGGCGGGATATAT
>JAJZZW010000162.1 GCA_021797385.1 Thermoplasmata archaeon
TCATAATGGTTTTTACATATACAGGAACCTCATTTATTCTATAATCCATACTGAATATGTCACTGTTCAGTTCCCTGTTTATTATATAATTGTACAGCCATTTAGCCTCTAAAAATAATTTCTTTAAGAGTACTTCTGTATTCCTGTTCAGCTTATCAGTATCTATCTTTGTTTTTATAATAAATACTGTTTGCGATTTTCTCTTAATTTTGGTTTTATTCAGGGAATCTTTAATTTTATTGTTTTTTGTTTCTATCATGATCATTTATCAATTCTGTTATAACATCATTATAGCTTTCCCTTGGACTGTTCTTTAATTTATTTAATCTATCCCTGGTTTCATCATGAACTATTATATTTACAAATCCCATTATGTGTATATATGTATACAATGCTTAAATATCTGTATTCCAGAAATTCATCCACATGGTAAACTCAGTGGCTTCCTTTCTGGTAGATTGATTTGTAATATAATACTTTCAGATATTATAGCTTGAATTTATAATAAATTAAATGCATAGGCAAAACCAATGCGCATGTTTAAATACACCTTAAATATTATTATAAGTCCGAAAGGATTAAAGGAAGTAATAATATGGACGAAATAACCAAAATTAAGGATTTAACACCTTCCTCAAGACGTGTTAATGTGGTAGGAAAGGTAGTAGTACTAGGAGAGCCAAAAGAGATAAAAACCAGATTTGGAGAAGACAAATCGGTCAGTGAAGTTATTGTAGCTGATGATACCGGTAAAATTACCCTTACACTCTGGGATGACCAGACAAAGGATATAAGAGACGGGGAAAACCTCAAGATCGATAATGGTTACATTTCACTTCTCAGAGGGCACATGAGATTGAACGTTGGAAAATACGGATCAATGTCTGAGTCAGATGAGGAAATCGAGCCCAACGAAGAGCTGGATATGAGTGAAAAGGAATACGAATACCAGTACAACAATTATAACAACAGATATGGCGGGAACCGTGGAAATGGCGAACGTGGAAACGGAAACCGTGGATATGGGAACAATAACAGAAGAAGCAGCTATAACAGAAGCGACGACAACGAAGAGTAAGAACTCTTCATAATTTTTATTTAGTTTTTTTCTGCATTTTATAAAGTTCTATAATTTCATTTGTGGTTGTAGCATCTTCAGCATTTTTGTCATCACGTATTTTAACCAGTCTGGGAAATCGTAAGGCCAGGCCAGAATCTTTTTCAATTTTTCCGTAGGCACATGTATGTATAGGACTAACTGTAATTTCTGCACCCTGAATTTCCATTACTATTTGGGGATAGAACCATACATCCGGAATCATTTTTGAGTTAACCATTGCAGGTTTGTGATCTTCCTTCAGTTCGGAGAGCATTTTTGGCAGGGAAAATAGAACCTCGTCGGAGAATCCTGTTCCCAGTTTGGTGAAGGATTCATATTCCTGTGTTTCCTCATTATAGGAAGCCATAAGGAGCGCTCCGTATGCACCCGCCCGTCTTCCATGTCCGTTGAAAGCTCCGATGACAACAAGATCCATGGAATCTGCAAGCTCTTTCTGGTAATCTCTTTTGAACTTAATCCACAGCCATCCCCTTGCACCAGCACGGTAAACTGACTCACTGGATGTATTTTTCGCTACAACACCTTCGCAGCCATCCTCTATGCTTTTTTCAAAAAATTTGTTGATTTCCTGGCTGTCATCGGATACGAGTCTGGTGGCCAGCCTGAAATATTCGTTATCCTTAAAATTTTCTTCCAGAATTCTCCTTCTCTCCGGATAAGGTGTATTCACCAGCGATTTTCCATTCAGTTCCAGTATATCAAAGATAAACATAACAAGGGGAATTTCCAGGGATTTTTCATCTAGCTGGTACTTTCTTCCACGGCGTTTTGAAACCATCTGGAACGGGAACAGTTCTCCCGTATCCGGATTATAGGGAACGGATTCACCATCGATAATGATGGAATCAAAATTGTAATTCTTTTTAAAATTTGAGACAATGTCTGGGAAATTCCCGGTAGTTTCCTCAAGTCCCCTGGAAAATATTTTGATCTCACTCCCTTTTTTATGCAGTTCTGTTCGAAGGCCGTCATATTTGTATTCATATGCAGCCATATGGTTCATTTTTTCTCGTATATCATCTATTGATTTTAAACGTTCGGCAAGCATTACCTTGAAGGGGATAAGTGGTTCAGGCCCTATATTTTCAATAGTTTTTATATCCTTACTCTGCAATAATGTAGCTATAAGCCCTATATCAGGGTGAAAATTATATGCTGTGTCTATAACATCCGCATATTTTCTCTCTGAAAATGCACTGACAAGAGAGTCAAGGATGGTCGAATCTGCCACTCCGAGCCTGAGTTTCCCCATTATTATCCTTGTAATATATTTGATATCGTCAGGATTGGAGTTCATAAACAGGTCAGAATATATATCTATCTTTCCCTTCACGCTTCCATGACCTGAGGAGTTTGCCAGGTCCAGCAATTTTGTGTAAACATAATGAAGTGTAAGTTCCTCGCTTATCAGAGCGGCCTGTTTAACATTTGCCCTCAATTTCGCTGCGGTGGTGCCGAGGTCTCCATTCTTGAAAAACATTTTATTGATTGCTTCCTCATCCTGCCCTGATGCAATTGCAAGGGATTTTATTATTAATTTACCCGAAATGCCGAATTCTATATCCTCATAATCTGGTGCAAGCTTGCCCTGTATTAAATAAACCAGCTCTTTCAAATCTTCGCCGGCATCACTCAGGAGAGAACCCAGGATAGAAGTAAGTTCAAGCCTTTTTGTGGTAGTTTCCATTTCCAGGAATTTTTTACTGACATCGGAAAATTGCATAAATAATAATTATAAAGTTGATTATAATATTTTGTTATATAAGTTGCACGAAATTCTGGACGATAAAGAAATAAAATTTAAGTTATTGAACGAGGAGATTAATTTAACAGGAAATAAAAATATATTATGAATAATTTCAATAACCATTTATATAATTAATATATTATGGTAATAACTATGAAGGCTAATGAGGTATTAAACCTGCTACGCATTTCCAGAAAAACACTTCATGTATATGCTTCAACAGGTAAAATAAGGTTTACAGTTATGCCCAATGGCTTTTATGATTATAATGATGAGGATGTTTATAAATTATTAAACAGGGATGTTAAAAGAAAAACAGTAATATATGCAAGGGTATCAACAGTAAAGCAGAAGGAAGATTTGGAGGATCAGATACAGCAGTTGAAGCAGTGGCGCTTCATGAATGGATATACAATAAATGGGGTATATTCAGATATAGCTTCCGGAATATCCTTTGATAAGAGAAAGGGATTATTTGAAATGCTCGATGAAATCATAGATTATAAGGTGGAAAAGGTAATAATAACATACAGGGATAGATTAAGCAGGTCTGGCTTTGATTTATTCAAGCACCTATTTGAAAAGTTTGGCACTGAAATAATAGTTATATCGGAAGCAGGGAATCAAAAATTGGATTCAGAGGAAATATTTAATGATATAATTTCGATGATCCACAGCTATTCCATGAAATTATATTCAAAAAGAAATAAAAATTCAATAGAGGTGGGCTATGAGGGCAATTAGAACACAGCAAATCTTTATTCATGATAATGGCACAGTATCCAAAATGTGCCATATATCAAAGAATCTCTTTAATCAGGTAAATTACATTCTCAGAAAGCAGTTTTTTTAATAAGGAGAAAATGTCCTCTTATAAAGAGCTTGCAAAAGAGTTTGCAAAGCCTTCAGATATGGAGGATAACAACAATTTCCAGAAACTGCCGGCACAGACAGCACAGTGGACAATAAAGAAGGTAAAAGACTCATGGAACTCATTCTTTAAGGCACTTAAATCCTATAAGAAGAATCCGGAGTTGTTTACAGGAGTTCCAAAGCCACCAAAATACAAGCATAAGGATGGTGAATTTATGCTTGTATTTACCACACAGCAGTGCCATATAGTTAATGGAATGCTAAAATTCCCAAAAATAATGGATTTAAAGGTGGAAACAGGATTAGATAATAATATGGATTTGAGAGAGGTTAGAGTTATACCGTCAGGTGTCGGCTATAATGTAGAGATCGTATATTCTAAAGAGATATCAGATTTTAATGAAGTAAGTGCAAA
>JAJZZW010000163.1 GCA_021797385.1 Thermoplasmata archaeon
CTTTGCATTTTTCACAACAGAAGGCATCTTTGAATGAACCTTTTCCTTGTCTATTATAAGCCCACTTATGAATTTTGTATCAGCAGCGCTGCCACCGCTCTTCTTGTCAACCTTTATGTTAGCTGTATCAACTACGGTTTTCTTGCCATCTGTTTCAGATACTGCGTTTATTGCATTGACCACAAGGTCTGCAAGGAATTCTGCGCTGACTCCTGTATTTTTGCCAGATAATGCGGTTATGGCAATTTTTCTGAGCATTTTGTCGTCGCTTGCACTGATCGACATGGCTGTAAGCTGTTTTCTTGCCTCTTCTGCACCCAGATGATACCCATCTGCGATTATTGTTGAATGGACTCCCTGATCAAGCAAAGCCTCTGCCTGTTTCAGGAGTTCTCCTGCAAGGACTACAACCGTTGTTGTTCCGTCTCCCACAGCTGTATCCTGTGATTTGGATGCTTCAACAATCATTTTGGCGGTAGGATGGTCGACATCCATTTCCTTCAGTATGGTTGCACCATCATTGGATATGATTATATCGCCAATAGAATCTACCATCATCTTATCCATGCCTTTCGGGCCCAGGGTTGTTCTCACTGCATCTGCAATGGCCTTGGCGGCTTCGATGTTGTTCTTCTGGGCATTTTTGCCCTGCTGCCTTTCTGTGCCTTCCTTTAATATTAATATTGGGGTTTGACCTGACATCATAACAATCGATTCATAAATATGTTCTTCAATATAAGTTTTTCTAAAATTAAAATATTAAAATTAAAGAGGGGAAATAATTTTAATTCCCATTACCGGAAAGGCTTTTTTTCTTTGACTCTTTTCTTACCTCTGCAGGGAGTCTCCCCAGTTTATATTCCCCGGTATCAATATATTTTATCAGTGAGGCCAGCCTGGGGTGTACCTTCCTGATCTGATCATAAAGATCAAAGGCTACCCTTCTGAGGTCTGGATGAACCTGCGGATTTGATCGGAGCTCAATAAAATATGCAAGTTCATTGAGATTTGCAGTAAATGCCACTGGATATTTATATGCGTATGGAACAACGTATTGCGCAAGCATTACTCCGTATCTTTCCTTTATTCTGCTGTAAGTATTTTCAGCTTTATTCATCAATTCAGTATATCCTTCCCTGAGTTCCGGAATTTTTGCAAGATTTTCAGGTATGTCGTATCCATAGTCGGTACTCAGAGGTTTTCTTATGATGGAGAAGAAACGGTGCCGCTGGAACTCCCTGAATGCCCCGTAATTCATAATAACCTCGAATGTGTAATTGATTGATTCAAAAGCCCGCCCGATCTTGTGCCTCCTGTTTCCCCTCATAGCTATTATTTCTTTTATCACAGATAGTTCCTGATCCGGTGTCATGGAATCGCTGCCGTACAGGCCCGTGTTCTGGTAAATTAAAAGCCGGGAAGCAACGTCTATTGCTGCGTCCTCATTCATGTAACTTATGAGTGTTATCTTCTCCTGCCTGGTCCTGTTGAAAGGGATATTATTTCCTATAGCATTTCTAGCCCGGATATAATCAACCTGTGCCTTCCCGTGTTCTGTAACCGCATCATCTATGAGCTCCGGAAGTTCAAGTTCAAGTTCATGGTAAATCAAATCAGCGTATTTCATGCTTTCAGGGGTTCCGTATGCATTGAGCCGTTCTATTAGGGAAATAAATGCCCTTCCATTGCCAGATAAACCCATATTGGTAAGGGTTGAGGCAGGTAAAAGTGATCTTATCTCATCCAGTACTGCAGACCT
Source organism: Thermoplasmata archaeon (assembly GCA_021797385.1). The sequence goes on from JAJZZW010000163.1 coordinate 1,760, forward strand.
CAGGGAAGAACGGTAGGATTTATCCAGAAGTTCGGCGTCAGCGGATTTTAAGTCATCATAACTATAATTTTTTCCGCCTACTTCAAACATGAAGCTTGCCGGTGGATTAGCCTGTTCAAAATATTTTATCATTACAGGATACGACGTTGAATAAAAATCAAATAGTTCAGTACACAGGTTGTTGTATTCTTCCTGCATGCCGGATATGCCTGCTTCATTTCCCGGCAAAAACAGGTAATTGCCATTTACCTTTTTATTGTATTTGACATACCTGGAAGATTTTTCAAGGTAAGATAGTCCTATTCTGGGTTCCTCAATGACCTTTGACAGTACATTGGAAATATTCTGGATCCCCAGCTGTGCTGTCGTAAGCTCTGCCACGGATTCGTCACCGTAATCAAGAAATATCCTTTTGTAGAAATTGCTGGCTCTTTCAGGATTATTTTTGAACTCTCTATCGTAAACGTCACGTATATCCAGGTTCAGGGTCCTGCTGTACCGGGACATCATGGCTCCACGGTCTATCATATCGGTTTGTATGAGGAATACATCCCTGCTCCTGTTCGAAAAATCGGTCATGGTGATAGTAATTGTATAATGAATAAAAATATAGCGTTGGTGGCCTTTCATTTAGTAGCATCCTGATTTGTATAAGATTTTTATATACATAGTCTATACAGTACCATGAAATTAATAGTTCTGGGTGGATCAGGATTCGTCGGAAGCAATATTCTTAAGCAGATGGATGCAGAAGAAAAGGCATATTTTTCAAGGAATAATTCAGATGAACTGGATAGTCTCGGAATAAAATACATTAAAGGTGATATCAGAGAATATGAGGATGTCAAGAACGCCATAGAAAATTATGATGTGGTTGTACACGCTGTCGACGTCCTGGTTGAAAATGATGAAACCCATGAGGATTTATCCCTGAAGGGTATGAAAAACATAGTTCAGGCAATGGAGGAACTCAGGGGGAACAGGAAGTTAATCTATTTTTCTGCAATAAATGCGGATAAGGGAAAAACAGATTATTTCAGGTACAAAAGGTTAGCGGAGGACAATGCCAGCATTATCAAAACATCCCTTATTATAAGGCCATCAACGATGTTCGGGCCCGGGGACAAATTCACGAAGATGCTTCTGAAAGCTGCAAAAGGAAGAGTGCCTTATCTGCCAAGAAGCGGGAACATGGCACCGGTTCACATAAATGATGTAATCACAGTAATAAAAAATTCCATGGAAAGGTCAGGCATAATAGATGTTTGCACGAAAGACAGGGTAAGTTTTGCAGATATGTTCAATATAATAAGGGCCAAGCTGGGGATGCAGCCGGTAAAAGAAGTAACACCTACCCTGTTCAGGCCCGTAATAGGTATCCTTGAGAAGAAAGGCCTTCTGACAAAGGATCAGTTATATATGCTGCAGCTGGAATATTACAAAGAAAACACATCATTATACAGGTATGTAAAAGAACCCATAACTTATAAGGATTATATAGATTCCGAGGACCTTGAAAAGTTACAGTAAAACGTTTCCCACAGCTTCATTATTTATCATATTTATCAATTTTTGCATATATTGAACCGGATATTCACTGATATGATCAGAAAAATCCGGGTCACCCTTGAGTACAACTAGATATGACAATGCAATTCTCAGATTTGAAGCCGCGAGTATGAGATATGCGGTATATTTATCCCCATTATCCATCTTCTGATCGATATCAACCCACTCCTTCGTTTCTCTTCTGAGCTCCTTTCTCGTTGCATCTGGTAAAACTGTATCACTGTCATATATATTTTCATTAAGCGTGTCAAGGATATCCAGCATCTTCCTTATTTTTTCTATATTCCTGGCCTCTGAAATAGCAAGGCCGAGGAAAGATTGTACAATTTTTACCTGTGACTCATAGAGAAAGAATTTGTGGTCAAGGGGCAATTTTTTATCTATCAATTCACAATCTTCCAGTAAATATTCATCTTCCATGGAAGTAAATTTAGCTTTCTTTAATTAAATTATTCATTGGTTTTAAACTACAAGTAGCTCCGGGCAGATTTGAACTGCCGTCTGCTGGTCCAGAGCCAGTAATGCTTGGCCACTACACCACGGAGCTATAATCAGTGATTACATTGTCATATAAAAATATTAATTAATTATCATAACATCATAATTAATGTTTTCACTGGGGAATGAGATCAGGTTGACCGTATTCGGATCATCCCACGGCCCTTATATAGGTGGAACCGTGGATGGATTGCCTGCAGGAATAAAGATTAACGGTGAGTTTATACAGAAATGGCTGGACCGTAGAAGACCCGGGCAGAGCCTGATCACCACGCAGAGAAATGAGGAAGATACTATGGATATTATTGCCGG
>JAJZZW010000164.1 GCA_021797385.1 Thermoplasmata archaeon
TGAGTAAACGTTATCTTCATTAAAAATTTTTGGAGGTAATAAGATGTATTTTTATGATGGTAGAAGCTATGGCGATTTTTTCAATATGGGAGAATATAGTAGGATGGGATATGAGCCGGTCAGGAAGAAGATAAGCATATTTGACACAACACTTCGTGATGGAGAACAAACTCCGGGAGTATCATTTTCCATGCAGGAAAAATATGAAATAGCAATGAAATTAAATAATGCAGGTGTCAATATAATTGAAGCAGGATTTCCGGCCGTTTCAATAGACGAATTTAAAACTGTGAAGCATATAAATTATGATATTGAAAATACGTGTTCACTGGCCAGGTGCAACAGGAATGACATAGACCGTGTAATAGAATCCAATTCTAGAATAATACATCTATTCATAGCGACATCTGACATTCATATGCAATATAAACTGAAAATGTCCCGTGATCAAGTTTTTGATAGAATAATTGAATCTGTTGAATATGCGAAGTCCCATGGGCTGAAGGTAATATTTTCACCTGAAGACGCAACCCGGAGCGATATGGATTTCATGAGAAAAATAATCACATCTATAGATGTTGAAACCGTCAATTTTCCAGACACAATAGGCATAATGAATCCCATGTCCATGTATTATTTTATAAAAAAGATAAAGGAATTTACAGACAAAAAAATAAGCGTTCACTGCCATAATGATTTCGGGATGGCAACTGCGAACACCCTGGCAGGCATTATGGCAGGTGCCGAGGAAGCCCAGGTAACCATCAACGGAATAGGAGAAAGAGCCGGAAACGCATCTCTGGAAGAGGTAGTATCATCCATATATGGATTTTCAGATTCATATACAGATATAAAAATGGAAAAATTATATGACCTTTCCAGGTACGTTTCCAGTGCAAGTGGAATAATCCCGCAGAAAAATAAGGCCATAACAGGGGAAAACGCATTTTCACATGAAGCAGGAATACATGTCCAGGGCATAATAAACAATCCCAAAACATACGAAGCGATAAACCCCGAAATTTTCGGAGCCAGAAGAAAAATAGTGATAGGAAAGCATTCCGGCAAAGCAGCAGTAAAATATATACTGGAAAACAAAGGCATATACAAAACTGATGATGAAATCAATAATATTTTAACAATAATAAAAAATGAAAATAATAAAACTATAGATGACGAATATATATTACAGGTGGTAAAGAATGAGTAAAACAGCGGTTGAAAAAATATTTTCCGAAAAAAGCGGAACAGATTCTAGGGCAGGAGACTATGTAGTGGCAAATATAGATTATGTCATGGCAAATGATATAACAGCACCCATAGCAATAGATGCATTCAATGATCTCGGCATGAAGGCCAAGAGTAAAAAAATTATAATTATCCCTGACCATTTCATACCCCCGAAGGACATAAATTCTGCTAAGCAGTACAAAAAATCAAAAGATTTCGCCCTTCAAAATGATACATGGTTTTACGATATAGGAAATGGGGGCGTATGCCATCAGGTTATGATGGAAAAGGGTTTTGCAGCTCCGGGCAGGCTTATTGCCGGTGCAGATTCGCACACCAATACATACGGAGCCCTTTCGGCTATATCAACCGGAATCGGCAGCACCGAAGCAGGTGTAATATTTGCCACAGGGAAAATGTGGTTCAAGGTTCCTGAAACGATTAAAATAAATCTCAGGGGTAAACCTTCCAGGGGAGTAGAGGGAAAGGATATAATTCTGAATATTTTATCAAAAATAAAAAATGGTGGAGCCGCCTACAAATGCATGGAATTTTCAGGTGATATCAAATATATAGATGTCAATGAGAGAATGACAATGGCAAATATGACCACAGAGGCAGGAGCCAAATGCTCATTTTTTGATACGGATGAAAAAACTATAGAATATCTGAACCAGCGTAATACCGGTGAATATAAAATTGTAAAATCTGATGATAATGCCGACTTCGAAAGGACGCTGGAAATTAATATGGATGAAATAGAGCCATCTATAGCAATTCCCAATTCACCAGATAATGTCAGGATAGCTTCGGAAATTCATGAGAAAATCGATCAGGCGTATATAGGTTCATGCACCAATGGGCGTATAGAGGATATCAGAAAGGCAGCAGCAATTTTGAACGGCAAAAAAGTGAATAAAAATGTCAGGCTGATGGTTGTACCTGCAAGCCAGGAGGTTTATAACCAGGCCCTGAAGGAAGGTCTGATAAATACTATTGTGGAATCCGGCGGTTATTTCTCGGGCACAACATGCGGGGCATGCCTGGGAGGCTATATGGGTGTTCTTGGCCCTGATGAAGTGTGTATATCATCAACAAACAGAAACTTCATAGGCAGGATGGGTGATAAAACATCCAGGGTTTATCTGGCCAACCCGTCAATAGTAGCAGCATCTGCCATACTGGGAAGGATAGGAACACCGGAGGAGATATAAATGGTAACGGCAATAAGCGGAAGGGCAATAGTATTAGGGGATAACGTGGACACGGATCAGATCATACCTGCCAAATACCTGAATACATCGGAGCCAGATAAACTGGCACCACATTTCATGGAAAATGAATATCCTGATCTTGCGGGATCTATAAAGAAAGGAGACATAATAGTGGCAGGCAAAAATTTCGGTTCCGGTTCCAGCAGGGAACATGCTGTTATCACTATAAAGGGATTAGGCATTTCATGCATTATAGCCGAAAGCTTTGCAAGAATATTCTTCAGAAACGCTATTAATACAGGAATCCCTGTTATAGAAGCAAAGGTAACAGCAGACAATTTTGAAAAAATTACAGTAGACTTCAGCAACAGCAAGATAGTATATGGAGGAAAGGAGATCAAATTTAAGGAATATCCAGAGTTTTTAAAAAATATTATTGAAAGCAATGGCCTGGTGAATTATGTGAGGTCCGGAAAATGGTAGATATAGCTGTTATCCCCGGGGATGGTGTTGGAAAGGAAATAATTCCCCAGGTATGTGAAATGCTGTACTCGGTGGATCAATCCCTTAATTTTGTTTATTATGATATATCATCAAAACGGTATCTCGATAAAGGAGTTACTGTTACAGATAAGGAAATAAATGACCTGAAGGCCTATAAATCCATATTCTTCGGCGCCATAGGTGATTTCCGTGTCAAACCGGGAATAATGGAGCAGGGTGTTATACTCAAGCTCAGAAAGGAACTGGATTTATACATGAATATCAGGCCTGCTATTTCTTTCAGGGAGATCACCGGAAATGAAATTAATATAACTATACTGCGGGAGAATATGGAGGATTTCTATTCCGGTATTGCAGGTACATTTCCAGGAACCAAAAAATTCAAAAAGCAGGATGATATTTATAATTATAATATTGACATTTCAGGAACTTCTGATAATACTATATATTATACATTAGGTATGCTTTCTGAACGAAACTTAAACCGGTTTTTTAAAAAGGCATATGAAATTGCAGATTCGGATATTATTACCGTGACTGATAAAGCCAATGCAGTTGAAATGTATTCCCTCTGGAGGGATATAGCAGGCAGGTATTCCAGCAAAACTGGAAAGAAGATAAATTTTGAATACGCAGACTCCCTTGCATATAATATTATCAAAAACCCATCAAAATACAGGTATATCATCGCACCAAATCTTTACGGAGATATAATATCCGATATGACCAGTTCTCTTGCGGGCGGGCTAGGATATGCACCAAGCGGGAATATAGGTGATAAAACTTCGATGTTCGAGCCGGTGCATGGAAGTGCGCCTGACATCGCAGGCAAAGATATTGCCAACCCCGTAGCATCTATACTTTCGTCTATAATGATGTTGAAGCATATAAAAATGGATGAAACAGCAGCCATCATAGAGAAATCTTTGAAAAATATAATAAATAATGGTATAATCCCTATAGAATCAGGTGGATCGTATACCACTTCCGGATTTATAAAACAGGTTGTTACCAAAGCAACACTGATGAATGATGAACTTTAATGATTTAAAATTAAAGTTTTTGACATTTTATTTCATAAAATGATTTATTCATTTTTCTTTTACAAATATAAATGATATCTATATAAAGTATATACCTATTTTTTTACCAAAAAAGCATTT
>JAJZZW010000165.1 GCA_021797385.1 Thermoplasmata archaeon
ATTTCGTGGGTAAGGCAGTTGAATTAAACCAGCTGATAATAAAACTCATAGTAAATATGAAGGATTACTCTCAGGAGGCAAAAATTTCTATGCTTTCCTATGTAGTTTCATTCTTTATTGTCGTAATCGGAATTGCATACAGCTACGAATCCACAGTGAAAATGGTCCCTATAATGAATAAAATTCTTTTATTCCTTACTGTCTTTGTGTGGTGGATATTTGCCTCTTTCGTTTCAAAGGAACTATTCGATGCCTTTGACCTGTATATGGAAGAAAGGCATGGGATGTCAAAGATGTGGTATGGTATAGCTTTTTCACTTTCCATGGCGCTTATATTCTATGGTATGATAAATTATATAAGATATATTGTAGGATTTATCGCTTTATCTGTAATGACCGTGTATTTCAGTTACATCATAGCAGGTATTGTGATTGCACTTTCAGCATCTGCAGTACATAAGTATTTTTCATCAATAAAGAATAAAAGCGGGAATATAATGGAGATAAAATGAAATTCCAGGAATGGTTTCCATTTTATCTTCAGATCACCGATTCACTTGGGATAAACAGGAGAGATGATTACATATCATCTCTTGCACTCCACAAAATAATAAACAATGATGATTCCATAATGAAACCCTACCATGGAAAGAATGCGTTTATAATAGGTAACGGTCCACATTTAAAAGATGCACTGACCACTATATCAGGGGGTTATGTCATAGTTGCAGATTCGGCCATAGACACATATATTGATTATTGTGGTGTACCAGATATTATAGTATCTGACATGGATGGTAATATGGACACTATACTATATTCATCAAAAAAAGGGGCAATACCCGTATTGCATGCTCACGGGGATAACATGGATAAAATTTTAGACCATGCAAAATACTTCCAGGGTGCTGTGGCAACAACCCAGAATATCCCCATGATTCATCTTTACAATTTCGGTGGATTCACTGACGGGGATCGTTCAGCTTTTCTGGCAGATCATCTAGGGGCAAACCATATAACACTTATAGGATTTGATTTTAACAATGTTAATAATAAAAGCTATTACAATAGCAGTTCAGTATTAAAAAAAAGGATAAAGCTGGCGTGGGCCAGATATCTTCTCACTTACCTTGCGAAATCGAGGGGTCGTAAGTTATCAGAAAGCAGTATTATAGAGATTTAAAACTAAATCTATGAGGCACTATACATTATTGGGAAAGTCACTTTTTAATCAGGGGCATTATTACCCCATCCCTGTATATAACAGGATTCTTATAAAGGTCTACCTGTAATGAACTTTCAATATCAGCACCCGCTCCCATTATTTTGAGTCTTTTCGATCCATGGCTCTCTCTGATCTGGTTGCAGTAATCCTGAACATTGACATCATTACCCTCCAGTCTACTTTTAAGCATACTTGCATATATATAATCCTCATCCGATATACCATCAGGTCTGTTGGAAACTATTATTGATATATTTTCTCTATCTTTCACCCTATTGTATGTTGCGGAAAAATTAATGAATGATGAAATATAAATATCTCCAGGATATTCAATGATTTTAAACAGAACCTTTATCCCGTTTGTTGATGTAAATAACAGTGTTTTTCCGGATAAATCACTATTCATTATTACACTTGGTGAATTTCCATAGTTAAATCCCGGAATTCTGATACCGTATCTCTCTCCACTGGTCAGAAAATCCGGGTTTTTTGATTTCATTTTTCTTGTATCGGTAACTGTTCTTACCGGTATTATTGAGGCTGCTCCCTTGAAAATCATGAGCGGTATTGTTGTTGTAGCTCTGAAAATATCCACGAGAATTTTTGTTGAATCGTCGAATTTTTTTTCCCTCCTTCCGTCTATAATGTTAACATTCATCTTTATAGGATATCATTTTTATATATCTTACTTTTTATTTTTTCATGGATATGGAATCCGGAATTTATGATTTGAACCCGGATAAAATATCTGAAAGTGCATATGCGAATCTTGATAAAAATAATAACAAAAAGAAAATATTAAAAATGAGTTAGAAATACGGTATAATTGAAGGTGTAATAAATGGTCGCAGTCAAAACAATGGTTGAGGGTGGAAAAGCAACGACGGGTCCACCTTTGGGTCCTGCTCTGGGCCCCCTGGGATTGAACCTGGGTCAGGTTATAAAGGATATAAACGAAAAAACAAAGTCATTTGCTGGAATGCAGGTTCCAGTAACCGTTAACGTTGTAGACCCGTCTACAAAGAAGTATGAGATTATAATCGGAGTTCCTCCGACATCAGCATTGCTGAAGAAAGAGGCAGGAATAGAGAAAGGATCAGGCAAAAACAAAGAATCGTATGCAGGAAACCTGACACTGGATCAGGTAAAAAAGGTTGCGGAATCCAAAAAATCCGCCTTACTTTCATATAATATGAAAGGAGCTGTCCTTGAAGTTCTGGGCACAGCGCTCTCACTGGGAATAACAGTGGATGGAACAAATGCTGCTGAGATCCAGCATAAAATCAAGGCCGGCGAAATAGATGTCGGTGAGAATTAATGGCAAACAGTATTGTAGAAGATATAAAAAAAATAAAAGAATCAAAAAAACGAAAGTTTGAGGAAAGTATTGAGATCGGAATAAATCTCAAGGATGTAGATATGGCAGATCCCAAAAACAGGATAAATGAAGAAATTATTTTACCGGCGGGAAGAGGTAAAGACATAAAGGTCGGCATAATTGCCAGTGAGGAAATGCGTCTCAAGGCTAAGAATGCAGATTTTACTTATTCTTTAGAGGACTTGAACAATTTTACTGATGATAAAAAATCATTCAAGAAAGTGGTTAAGAACATAGATTTCTTTGTTGCTGAATCAACCTTGATGGGAAACATTGGTAAAAATCTCGGTATAATTCTGGGTCCAAGGGGAAAGATGCCAAAGCCCATGGCGCCCGGTCAGGATCCAACTCCTTTCATAGAAAATTTGAAGAAAAGTGTGAGAGCCAGAAGCAGGGATAAAATTACTTTTCATGTTCCTGTGGGCACCAGGTCCATGAGCGACAACGATTTATATACAAATATCAATACTGTCATGAAAAGGGTAATATCCCATCTGGATAAGGGAAAAGGAAATATAGCCTCTGCCTACATAAAAAGTACCATGGGCAGTGCAGTTGAAATCAATGTAGGTGATATAGAATGAGGGAGCCAGCACAGTGGAAGGTAGATTTGGTAAATTCCATAACAGAGGAAATAAATGAAAGCCCGGTATCTGCCGTAATAAGTATAAAAGGGCTCAGAAATAAAGAGTTCCAAAAAATAAGGAACGATGTAAGAGGGCAGGTAAAGATACAGGTTTTCCGGGCAAGATTGCTCAGGCTCGCACTTGAGAAATCCAGTAAAAAGGATATAAAAGGTTTAAGTGAGTATACAAAAGGGCAGGTTGCCTTAATAACCACATCAGAATCGCCAAAAACAGTTTATGATACTCTTGTTTCCAGGAGAACAAAGGCAGCGGCACGTGGTGGAGAAATAGCTGAGGAGGACATAGTAATAGAACCCAAAGAAACTTCTTTTCCACCCGGTCCAATGATATCAATATTCCAGAAGGCAGGCATACCTGCCGGAATTGAGAAAGGAAAGATAGTAATTAAAAGCGAGGTTACACTGGTTAAGAAAGGAACTCCCATATCTAAAGATAAGGCGCAGGTTCTCGAGAAGTTAGAAATACTGCCGGTTACAGTTGGCCTTGATATGATAGCTGCTTACAGTGATGGGTTGATATACACTATTGATGCCCTATCAATAACTTTAGAGCAGATAGTATCAGATATGGCGGGAGCTTTCCTGAAAGCAAAGGCTCTGGCATTGAAGACTAACTTCCTTGTTCCGGAGATAATTCCAGAATTAATGTCCCGGGCATATCTGGAAGCACAGAGTCTTGCATTTGCTACAAACTTTGTTGATGAAAAGAATATAGATATTTTTATAAGGAAAGCTGTAATAAACGCTACAACTCTAAATTCATTAATAAATAAAGATTTAAACAATGAAAACATAG
>JAJZZW010000022.1 GCA_021797385.1 Thermoplasmata archaeon
CTGTATTTATTATTGAACCATTCTGCAACAATGTCATCGAGAAAAGGCAATGACTCTTCTACTTTAAATTGATTTTTGTATATCATTGACGATAATCTGTAAGGTAATTCATATTTATATATAACATTTTTGAGAAATGACAAACATATCAACGCCTGAAAAGTATTTTAAATCCAAATTCTTTCTATTAGGATTAAGTTATATAAGGAAATTAATGATAATATATTCCATTTTGAATATAAATATTAATGAAACATTAAATCATGGCATAGTATAAAATAATATATAATTATAAATTAAAATTATAAACTGTCAAAAATAAATTCCCTGCTTATTGGCATTGTATTGATTCTTTTGTGTATCTGGACTTCCAGAGACCTAGCCAGAGCTTCCGGAATGCCAATCATAGGCGATTCACCAAGGCCCTTTGCTTTGTCCTTCAATACAGAGGGATTTTCCACTATCTTGATATCAAATTCCGGTGTATGATCTGCTGTAAGTACTCCCGAATCTGTTATGCTGGTTGTCATTAGCTGCCCATCTTCGGAATACCTCAGGGTTTCTGAGAGCACCTCACCTATGGCCTGAAGTGCACCACCCTCCGTTTGACCCATGACATTTGCAAGGTTCAGAACTTTGCCGAGATCGTAGTACGCCCCTATTTTCAATGATTCAAAGTCTCCCATTTCGTTGATCTTAGAGGTTACAATATTGAAATTTACCTGATTATCGTTGTAATCAAAGTTATAGAAAGATGTCTGGTCAAAATCGTGTGAAAGTAGTATTTCAGGAGAGTATTTTCCGTATTTTTCCTCAACCTGTTTCGTTAATTCCTCTGCTGCCTGCATGAGAACAGAACCATGTGTCATGGCTGATTTGGACCCCCATGTTCCCACACCTCTGGGCAACGTTTCCGTGTCCTGCAATTCCAGTGATATGGAATCCTGCTCCACATCAAGCTCTTCGCTGAGTATGCTTCTGACAAACATTTCATGTCCTTGACCCGAAACATTTCCGCCAAGATAGGTCTTTATCTTTCCGTTTTTAACTATTATTCTGGCGCTTTCTCCAGGGGCTGTATCCTCATCAAGTATGAATAATGATATTCCCACATGCTCCTTCTTGGATAATTCCCTGTAATTGAAATATTTTAATGCATCCTCCAGGAATGGCTTCGTGGGATATCTCATTTCAAGTCCCAGTGGTGATTTGAAGGGCTTTTCCAGAGCATTTTTCAACCTTATATCTGCTATATCCATGTTCAGTTTATCTGCGAGAAGGTCTATCATTCTCTCCATGAGAATGGATGCTTCAGGCTTCCCTGCGCCACGGTAATAACCATTCGGCGCCTTATTGGTAATAACGTATTTTCCTGTTAGATGAGCCTTTTCTATAAAGTATGGACCAGTTACTTCATGAATTACGTTTCCAAGGTCTACAGCAGCTGCATCAACCAGATATGGCCCGTTATCCAGAAGAACTTCACCATCTAGTCCTGTTATAGTACCATCCTTCTTTGCATATAGAGTCAAAATACCCTGAACACCCCTTCCTGCGTGGCATGCCTGCAAATGTTCCGTTCTGGTTTCCTGCCATTTTACTGGCTTTCCGAACTTCATTGAAGCATGGCATGCAATTATATATTCGGGATAAAATAACGCCTTGACACCGAATGCTCCACCATTGTCTATTAAGTATACACGAACCTTCTCAGGTGGAAGTCCCAGGGATTTTACTATTCCCGATTTGGACCTCACTATGGACTGTGACGGTAAATACACGTTCAGTATACCGTCCCTGTAATCTGCAACTATTCCCCTAGTCTCCATGGGATTTGCAGATACACGATCCAGAAGTATTGTATCAGTAACTTTGATATCATAATCAATATCCTTTTCGCTGAATTTTACTCCAACATCTTCCACAGCAAGAATGTTATCCTTTCTGTCGGGATAAATTGGTGCCTTTTTCTTTGCGTCATCAATGCTGGATATTGCTTCAAGAGGTTCATAATCCACATTTACTGTGGATAGCAAATCCTCGCTTTCGTATCTGTTTTTGCCGAATACAGCGGCAACTGCCTGACCCTGATAATTTACCTCATCAATGGCAAGCACGGGCTCCCTGTGTTCCCCTTCAGACATGGCATAATATGCCTTTAAATCCTTTGAAGTTAAACCACCTTCCACACTCTTAACTTTTGCCCTTGCATAGGGGCTCCGAACAAGTGACATATAAAGCATGTTGTCCAGCCTTATATCATCAAGATATTTTCCCTTCCCACTGGAAAATCTTTCGAGGTATGTCATTTTGCCACCACCCTCTCTCCATTTATTTTTTCACTAGCTTTTTTTATGGAATTTATTATGGATACATAACCTGTGCATCTGCAGAGATTTCCTGCTAGGTTACTTTTAATGTAGTCATCGCTGGGATTTTTATTTTTTCTGAGCATGTAGAGACTGGTCATGATCATTCCTGGAGTGCAGAAACCACACTGCAGGCCGTTCTCTTCCACAAAACTTTCCTTTACCATGCTGAGTTCTTTATCTGATTCATGTTCTATTGTTTCTATTTCGTGCCCATCAGCCTGGACAGCCAGTACCGTACATGATTTTACGGCCTTTCCATCCATCAGTACAGTACATGCCCCGCAGTTGGTTGTATCGCATCCTATGTGTGTTCCGGTCAGTTCCAGATCGTCCCTGATAAATGTTGCCAGCAGTGTCCTGGGTTCCACATCCCTCTTATATTCCTTTCCATTCACCTTTATATTAACCATCATTTATGTACACCTCCTATTCCCTTTACCGCCTTTACAAAAAGGTATTTGAGAAGTTTTTCCTTGAACTTTACACTTCCATTATCGTCGTCCATGAAATCTGCAACTTTCAATAATAACTCCGCCGCATTTGCGATATTTTCATCACTGATTTCCTTTCCTTCCAGAAACTTTTCAGCTTCCTTCGCCTTCAGGGCAGTGGCACCGCAGTTGGTTAATCCTATGCCACACTTTTTTACCTCTTTTCCATCCAGCAGCAGATTCACTGCTATACCTAGAATGGAGAAATCACCGGCATATTTCTTGTATTTCATATACCTTCCCGATGATCCCGTGTCCTGAATTTTAATTTTTGTGAGTATTTCACCTGGTTCAAGTGCCGTGGCAAATGTATCCACAAAAAAGTCCTCAGCCTTTACTGTTCTTTTTCTATCTGCAGAAGAAATTTCAAATTCAGCATCCAGCGCAAGCATCACTGCGGGAAAATCATTGGCCGGATCTCCATGGCAGAGGTCTCCACCTATCGTTCCCATATTTCTGATCAGGGGGTCAGCTATATGACCTGCGGCCTCGCTCAGGACAGGAAATTTACCTCTTATGGAAACATTGTCTGCAATTTCTCCAGTTCTTGCCATTGCTCCGATTTCAAGGGTATTGCCAAGGAGTTTTATTTCATCTAGCCCTCTTATTCTGCCTATATCAACGATCTCCGGCACGGATGTGAATCTCAGTTTCAAAAGCGGTATAAGACTCTGGCCTCCGGCAAGAATCTTCGCGTCTTCATGCCCGCTTAAAAACTTTGCAGCCTCTTCTATGCTTTTCGGGGCATAGTATTCAAATTTATCTGGAAACATAGTAATATAATAGAGAATTGTATAAAAACGTTACTGAAGAACCATAATCGTTATTGAAAAAGGATGAAAAAATGCTTTTATTTCCTTATTATATATTTATTTCAATATTTCCATTGTTTTCCCTTATTTCGTATGCATTGAGATCCTTAGCATCTTTTCTGGTCATTGCTTTGAAAAAACCGTTCACATTTTTTTCAACATGGCCGGTTTCTAAGTTAAATACTGCGTGATGTTTCGGACAGGTGACTTTATTATTTTCAGTGCGTCCTCTGCTCAGATCTCCTCCCATGTGGGAGCATAATCCATCAATAGAATAGAGTTTTCCATCTATTCTGGAAACAAGAATTTTATGACCGTTAACTTCAAACATCTTCCTGTTTTCACCTTCAAATTCATTTGCAGCACAAATTTTTTGCCATTCCATATCTATCTTAGGAGAATATGAATTCCAATATATAAAGAATACTATTATTATCGAAAATGCGAGTGCCGGGATTTGGACCCGGGGCACGAGCTTGGCAAGCTCGCGTGTTGCCAGGCTACACCACACTCGCTTTAAGTCTAAAATACAACAGGGTATATATATTTTAACATCAAGCCTTTGTAGAATGGTATTTCAAATCATGGATATAAGAAAATGCAGTATAACAATTGAAACTGGAATTGTTATATTGTCATCTGCAACTCTATTTGATATGGATTCAGCAAATGTGCCTCCTAATGCATAAATCGCAGAATAAAAGTATATAAAAAAGAATATTCCGAATATAAAGGATGGAACCAGCATTGAAAGGAATCCAGCAATTGATTTTTTACGATTGTAGAAGAGCTTCTTACTCCTGATCTTCATACCCAGTATAGTGGCAAGCGAATCACCTATCATTATCATGAATGCTGAGATATATATCAGAGGAAGGGACTTAGTGAAGGAAAGTACAAGAAGAAACCCTGCTGCAAGATACATGGAACCAAGACCAAGTTTTGTATCTTCCCTTTCCATACGGTAAACCAGATCCGCTATTCTGTTTTTATTATTGAGATAGAGAATATTTCCGGCCAGATATATTAACATTACCGCAAGCAGTATTAACAATCTTCCCTTTATTCCATCCAGAAAAAATATTATAATTGTAGCAATACCAGTTGAAATCTGAAAATAATCCCTGTAAGTTTCTCTTTTAATATCCTTTCCCTTTTTTTCATTGTTCATTAAATCGTATTTTTTCATATTCTTGTCAAGGAACATGGACAGTAAAATAGATATGGAAATGGCGGCAAAAACATATCTTACCGGTATAAAATTTCCAAATATTGCCATTAATATGAGGATAAAATCCACGGTAAAAGGAAAATAGAAGAACACTGTATAAAGATAAGTACTTATCATGAGTGAAAAAATGTATATTGGAAGTATATAAAATGATCCTGAAAAATACACCATACCTGCCATCACGGGGATAGAAACAAGTATTTTTATAAGGAAAGATTCTCTGTTTTTCGTAAGTAAATAAACAAGGGCAACTATGAAAATGCCAAAATAGGCATAATTGAACAATTCCATAATAAACTGATTTATCACATGGACTTAAATTTTTGTTTATTTAAGGGTATACATCTTAATTTGTATTTTTCATTAAATTTTATTTCTTATATGGGAGGTAATATATCACCTCATCTGGATAATCGTCATATATAAATCCGTAATGTGAATAAAAATCTCTTGCAAAATTTTCAGCATTCACCCAGAGAAATACATAATGGAATGAAAGGGCCTTTAGTCTATTGAGTGCAGTAAATAAGAGGTATTTGCCTATACCCTTTTTCCTGTACGCCCGCTTTACAAATATGGAAACTATGAATGCCCTATCAAAACCAAGTCGTGAAGAGATAACACCGCCACTAATTCTGCCCTTATTTTTCATAATAAACGATACTTCAGGGATAATTTCTCCATATTCTCCGTTAAAAAGATTCTTCACGGTATTAATCCTGTCCTCCCTTTTATCACTGAACAGATATTTATCTGATGTATATTTAAATGCCTCATATTCTGCATCAGAGTAAAGGTCCATATTGAGTCCTTCTATTCCACTGATATCATAATCTTCAACATTTTTATGGTATGAATAGGTATTCAGATCCATTACCATTCTTTTCCTAACAATAGTTCTGAATCCATGTTTTTCAAGGTACTTAGTACTCAATTCATTTCCGTTGAAGATCTGATTCAGCATGAGTTTTTTCTTTGATTCATTTGATATGGTAATCAGCCAGTCAAAAAGTTCCTTCAACCTTTCATCATTGATCTTTTTTGAAGATATAAAACCGATATCAGCATAAAGCCTGTCACTTTTATCAGCAGAGTCCATTACATATGCATAGCCAATAAATTCATTTTTGTTAAGTATGATCCTTGATCTTATTTTATTATCATTGAGAAGATTAATTATACTTGCATAGCTTCCTCTTATATCTATATCTGGATATTTCTTCGAAAGAAAGTCTATTTCTTTCTTAAGTATAACTTCCCAGTTTAACCGATAATTATCAAGTTTCATTCAGCACCCTATTTATTTTATCTATATTTTCTTTATCCTTTACAATGAGGAAACTTGCTTTGCGTATCCTGTTCATAACAGCCAGCCCTATTCCATTTTCGGGAAATGATTGTATTACACCATACTCTTTTTCAGAATCGTCCAGCAATCTGAAGTCATAGAATAGGTTATATGCCACCTCATAAATGTTATCGCCAAGTATAATGGGTTTTTCAGATGCATATACGGCGTTTTTGGCTGAACATAGAATAAGGAATTCCTTGGATTCCTCTGAAGATATAAATTTTATGAACTCTTCTTCGTCCTCTATGAGGAATAATTTTTTGGACGGTGCATAATGCCTGTATTTTAATCCAGGGGTCAGTGCTACGCTGGACTGACTGTATCCTTTGGCTAAAGGATCCACATATACATTACCTATCATCGACCTGATATCCTCAACAGTGAATGCTCCGGCCCTTAGCAGCCGGTAAGGATTCACCGTACAGTCAATAATTGTGGATTCCACACCGTACTTTACCCTACCGGCGTCGATTATAATATCTACTTTTCCATCCAGCTCCTTTATGGCTGTTTCTGAGTCCACTATACTGGGCCTGGTTGAAATATTTGCACTGGGTGCTGCTATTGGGCCGCATGCATCTATCAGATCCAGTGCTATCCGGTTGTCCGGGTATCTTATGCAAACAGTATCAAGCCCTGCTGTCACTATATCCGGAAGAGCATTTTTTCTCTTCAAAAGCAGGGTTAAAGGAGAAGGCCATACATGTTCCATTTTCTCCTTTAAATCTTTATCTATATAAGCTACCCTCTCAAGCATCTCCATATTTGATATATGGACAATGAGCGGATTATCTGCAGGGCGATTCTTTGCAATAAATATTTTTTTGCACGCATCTGCATTGAAAGCATCGGCGCCGAGGCCGTAAACAGTTTCAGTTGGGAATACAACTGTACCACCATCCCTAATGGTCGCTGCACATTTTAATATTGACTCCCTGTAATTATTATCCATGTTAATTATTTCCGACATGTGTGTAAATCACAAAATGTTATTTAAAGAATTCAATGTTTATCTAGAAGAAACCTTAAAAAAAATCCAATGCTTTTATGATTTATTCTACTGTCCAGAGAATATCAAAACAAATTTTAATAAATTCCCATGTATAAAATAAATAGGTATCATTCATAAACACGGACACCGGCTTCCTTCGAGTTTTCATGCATTGGCAAAAATTATATGCAACCATATGATATGGCACCATGCAGATTTATAGTTATAATTTAGATATTGACATAGACAGTGAAAGATATGCCTATTCTTGCCATGAAATAATACACTTTACAGGCAATGAAGAGAAGTTAATACTCAATTCTCTAAATCTCAGCATAAAAAAAATTAAGGTAAACAGCAGTATTAAAAATTTCAAGGAATATAAGCAGAATCAGGAAATAGTTGTGGATGGCATCATAACAAAGGATTCAGTAGCTGAAATAGATTTTTCAGGAAAAATTCCACAGGAATTACAGGGATTTTATCTTGCAAAAACAAAGGACGGTGATATGTTTACAACCCAGTTTGAATCTACCGGTGCAAGAAGGTTCTTCCCATGTATCGATAATCCATCATATAAGGCAACATTTGATATTACAGTAAGAATAAATGAAGACCTTGATGCGATATCAAATATGCCCATTGAATCTTCCGGGACAGAAGATGGAAAGAAAGTGGTAAAATTTATGCAGACGCCGGTAATGTCCACATACCTGCTATATCTGGGTGTGGGCAAGTTTGACCAGAAATCCATAAGTATGGGAAAAGATAAAAAAATCATTCTTGCAGCACAGAAAGGTCATTTGACAGAATCTGACTATCCGCTGGAAATAGCCAGGAAATCCATAGAATTTTACGAGAAATATTTCGGTATAGATTATCCACTACCAAAGGAACACCTAATAGCTGTTCCTGAATTTGCAGCCGGTGCCATGGAAAACTGGGGAGCCCTGACGTTCAGAGAAATTTATTTAAATGTATCCTCATCAACAGGTGCCTCGGTGAAAAAGGCAGTCGGTGAAGTAATAGCACATGAGCTGGCACACCAGTGGTTCGGAGACCTTGTTACAATGAACTGGTGGGATGATCTATGGCTCAATGAAAGTTTTGCTACATTTATGTCATATAAGGCAATGAATGAGCTGGAGCCGGATTACGATATGTTTTCCGATTTTCTTATAGGAGAAACTGCCGGCGCTTTAGAAGGTGATTCTCTGGTAAACTCACACCCCATTGAGGTTGAGGTAAAACATCCTGACGATATTTCACAGATATTCGATGAGATAAGTTACGGGAAAGGCGGCAGTATACTTAGAATGATCAACGCCTTTGTCAGGGACGAAGTTTTCAGAAAAGGTATCCATGATTATCTGGAGAATTTTAAATATAAAAATGCATCTGGATCTGACCTCTGGGAATTCATATCAAAGGTTTCAGATCAGCCGGTGAGGAGAGTAATGGAATCCTTTATACAGAATGTGGGTTATCCCGTTATAGAAGTCAATGAGGATAATGGAAAGATAAAATTGAATCAGTATAGATTCCTTCTCAATGGGAAAAAACAGAATGTCCAGTGGAAAATCCCGCTCACAATGAAATATACATCGGGAACAAGGAGCCAGCTCTTTGATACAGAATCCATTGAAATAGATGACATCAATGGATTTATAAAGCTCAATGACAGTGAAACGGGATTTTACCGTGTCATGTATTCTGATTCCATTTATGATAACATTGTAAAAAATATTGCCATACTCGACAATAAGGACATTTTCGGAATAGTCAATGATTTACATGCTTTCCTTCTCTCAGGGAAGATAGGATTTAAGGATTATATAAACAGGATAGAAAAGTTCATGGAATTGAATGACCCGCTTATAATCAGGGAAATATCAAATGAATTATTTTCTATGTATACCATTTACTCAGAAAGCGCCGATATTTTAAAGGCAAATACGGGATATTTATCCTCTAAATTAAAGGTACTCGGAGACAGGAAAGAAAATGAAAATATCAATATATCACTGACAAGGGGTATACTGGCTAACAGGTATGCAATAATAAATAAGGGATACGCAGAGGAGCTTTCAAGATTTGAAAAGTCAATAATGGACACAGACCCGAATATGAGGCTTGCTGTACTGACCTCCATTGCTATTATACATAATGATGCAAAGATTATGCTGGATAAACTGGAGGAATTTAATCAGGATGAGGATAAAGTGAAGGTTATCCAGGCTATGGCATTGCTCACCGGCGAAAATAATTTCTCTTTGATAGAGGAGGCTATAAAAACGAGAAAAATAAAGGTACAGGATTCATTAAGATATTACATGCTAGCAGCGATAAATCCTGGCGCAAGGGAATATATATACAATAATCTGGAAACAATCATTGAAGGCATGCAGGCTGTGTTTGCAGGTTCCGGTTATTCCTCAAGGGTTATAGAATCTGTTGTGCCCTATATAGGTATAAAACATAAAGATGAGATTCAGGAAAAGCTGGATAAAATCAATATACGGGAAATCAGCAGGGGGATAAAAAAAGGGATGGAGTATCTTAATATTTATCTTAATTTTATTGAAACAATGAGGGAAAACTAAAAACCTTTTGTAATATTTACATTTTCGATAAGTGCATAGGGCATGATAGACGGGTGTATTTCATCCCACCACTTTACATATTTTTCCTGCTTTGAGACCTCCGAAATGTTCTGTAATATATTCAATATTGAATCACTAATCCTGATTCCGGAAACTGTACCTACTATTTCTCCATTTTCTATGAGAAATACACCATCGCGTGGAACCGTGGAAAATGTTCCGGTGCTCTGATCCTGAAATCTTGTATACCATGAATTATTTATGAACAGACCCCTTTTTACCCCGTGAATCATTTGATTAATATCATGATTTCCACCGGACATGTGAATCTGCCATGGAACCGGCTCCATTATTCCTGCGTTGCCTGTACTGGAATTTCCAGATAACTTTCCTGTTGAGAAAGAATGTAAGTAACTTTTGAGTATTCCATGATCTATGAGATTAACTTTTCTGGTGGCGGTACCTTCCTGGTCAACAGGTCTTGAACCAATACCCTTAGTATTGAGAGGATCATCGTAAATAGTTACATTTTCAGAGGCAATACTCTTTCCTATCTTGTCAATGAACGGGCTGAGCCCTGCATTTATACTGTAATATGAAAGAAAACCTACGTTGTAAGAAAGTACTGTACCCATGGTATATGGGGAAAATATTACTTCGTATTTCCCTTCATTGATTGATGTTTTTTTATCAGTAATAGAAGCAGTTTTAGCAGCTTCTTTTCCAGTTTCATAGGGGGCTGCTGATTTCATTGAATCTATCCCTAAATGCAATGCCTCCTGCCCGCTATTTTCACCTTTGAATGATCTAACTAAGAGTTCAAGTCCCGTTGCAAAGTATTCCTGATCGTTCCATGGTGTAATTATCCTATTTTTTATATTATGAAGGTACAAAAGACCTGCTGTATTGTCAGCTCCTCCGTCTACTGAGCCCCGTATCATCTCACTGGAGATATCATTTAAATCGAGTTCGGTATCCTGCCCAGTATGGCCGTAATTTAATTTAGTGGAGTTTATTCCATTAAAATCTGGGCTGCCAGGGGCATTGTCTATTATGTTTGAGAGTATTTTTAGCTGTTTTTCCCATGATTCAATCCGGTCAAATGATATTTCACCTGTTTTTTTGCCCCTAGCTGCAAATATACTGTATGATGGATAGTACCATTTATTATTGATATCAATTCTGTTTCCTGAGAATCTGACCTCATCAGTAGTACCTTTCTCTATATTAATTGCAAATTCATCAAAAATTGTATCCAGGCCTTTAGCAAGATTGTCAATTTTCATTTTATCACTTCATGTGCATATTTCTCAGCCTCAGGTGTGGGCCACCCATCCATACCGGTACACCCTGCTCCGGGTCTCCTTTACCACATATACCGGCATGAAATGCCAGATCATTTCCTGAAGCATCCACAGAGGAGTAAAAGTTAACTGTAGTTGTTTCCAGAACTGGTCTACGGATAATATCAGTAATTTTGCCATTATCAATTAAATAGGCTTCTTTTCCTACATATTTTTCATAAAATCTGGTATCATCGATGTTCCATTCCGTAAAGTTTTTCATGTAAATACCGTGTTTTACTCCCTCTATAAGTTCTTCCGGAGATTGCTCACCGGGCTCTATATATGTGGTACTCATCCTGGCTAGAGGTTCCATATCCCAGTCAGATGATCTGCCACCGCCATTTACTTTCATCCCAGCAATTGCCGCGCTCTCCCTGTTCAAAATATAGCTGTCTGTGTATCCCTTTTTATACAGGTATCGTTTTCCGGACTTTACTCCCTCATCGTCATAGGCATAGTAACCGAAACTTCCTTTAATGGAGGGATCATCGATAAGGCTCACATTTTCTGAACCTATACGCTGTTTCCTCCCGGCTTCTATGAAAGATCCGCCTGCCAGTGCAGCTTCCCTGCCTATTATCCTGTCATATTCCATGGGATGACCACCGGACTCATGGGCGACTATTCCTGATATTGAAGGACCTACAACGAGATCGTATGTCCCCGGAGTCAATCTTCCAGCTTTCAGTGATGCCTTCAGATTTTTTATATCGTTTCCTATCAATTCCTGAAAATTTAAAGAATCAAGGTATTCATAACCAGATGTTGAACCATATTCCTCTGACGATTCCTCAAAGGAGCCAGAATCATTGATTCCTGCCATGTAAACAAAATATAATCTGGAAAAATCACCGGTTATGTTAGTTCCAGAGCTGTTAGCATAGGTTTCACTTACAGTCATATCGCCGAGGCTGGTGAATCTTATATTGGCACCATTCTCCTGCATAATACTGTCCATATTCTTTATGAATTCAATTTTATATTTATCCGGTGTGTCCACAACCTTTTTGCTTCCCAGCTCTGTCCATGAAGTCTTTATACCACCTGTAATGTCAATTTTATTTTTTCCCTTCTTCATGGAATTCTGAACAAGATTTTCAAGTTTATTATTAATTGATGACATATCGGAATCATTGAAAAATGCCATTGCTATAGAATTATTAACGCATCTTACGGCATATCCTGAATTCAATGATTGTTCCTGTCCATCGAACTGCCCGTTCCTGTAGGAATAGGATTTGCCTTCAGTGCTCATATAACGAACATCGGCAAATTCTGATTTTCCGGATAGGTATCTAAGTATGTTATCTGTGTACTCCATATTATTTGTCCTTTATTCTGCTTTCATAATTATCAAGTATTGATTTTACACATTTTGCATAGTTATATCCTGATCCATCATCCTCCATGTGTAGTTTCGGGGTAACAAGTTTTGTCCTTACTGAATATTTACCCTTTCCCTCTGCCTTATATTTTCTTACATTGAATAAAAGTTTTCCATTATTTCCTATTATTCTCGAAATATTTGTTATGAATTTATCAGCAATAAAGTATGTTATATCATATAGGTCCCTATCCTGATCCTCGAGACCGGATATCTCTATATAGAAACCCTCTTCTGTTCCCGTTTCTATGGAATTGAGGATATCTGTAATTCCAACAATGCCTGTAAGTTTAGAATCCTTATTTACAATGGGTATAATATGCAAATGATTCTTGACCATCAATGCTGCTGTGTCAGTTATTACGGTATCCTCTGTACTATCCACCGGATTATCCATGAGGGAGGAAGCCTCAATTTCTACCTTTGATTTTCCTGATGTGAATTCCCCGTAACTTATTTTCTGTTTATCCATTATTACATTGTTTATTATTTCCTTGAGCCTGAGAATTCCTGCGAGTTTTCCCCTGGAAGTTACAGGTATTTCAAATTCATCCAGATCCCTGATCTTCTGGGCAGAATCCTCTATTTCATCGTTAACATCAACGGATATGGCATCCGCAGTCATTATCTCAAAGTTTTTAATTTTCTCCGATCGAGGGTCTATTTCAGAAAGATGCCTTATTATGTCCATTCTTGTCACGAGTCCGGAAAGTTTTTCCTTCTGTAAAACAGGTAAAGAATTCAAACCGCTTTCCTTTAAAAGTTTAACCGCTTCCATTACGTCTGTGTTTTCATTCAGTTTTGGAGCGTTTATAGAAAAGTTGTATACCCTGGAATTTGTCCTCACACTTCCCCGCCTGAGTATATTTTTGTATGTCAGCATACTTACATATTTTCCATTTGACATAACTGGAAGTTGCTGTATATCGTTATCTTTCATTTTAGAGATGGCTTCTGATATTTTGGCATCGCTTTCTATAACAATAAGGTCTTTTTTCATAATTTCTCCAACAATCATTGTATCACCAGAATCTAAGCTTTTTTTCACCTATTAAACTGTTAATCTCTTCAGTCTTATTTAATTTATGGGATATACCTGAAATGCCATCCGCAACTGTTTCCATGTCATTTATTCCCCATCTTGTAATCTCCTGTGTGCCGAGCCTTCCAAACCTGTCTATAATTATTCTATTTTTTTCCAGCATCTGGGAAAAGGAATGATAATTATAACCAAGTTGCCTCAAATATCTTTCATCCAGAAGAAGCTGATGACTTTTACTCTCTTCTGATCCCGGATGCAGATTGAATCCTTTCTCTCTCAGATAAAAAGATAGATTTTTGGTATTTTTTACAACAGTTTCCGCGTATTCTTTCCCGAACCTGATCATCTCCTCTACTGCAACAGATAATGATGCAACCCTGGAAAGATTTACATTGTCCATAGTTGTAAATATCGTATTTTCTTCTATTTTTGTATATATTTCCTCGTTATCTGTTATGATTATGCCACCTTGGGGTCCAAAGAATGTTTTATGTGTAGAACCGTATACAATGTCGGAATATTTCAATGCATCTTCCTGAAATGCCTTTCCAGCTAGCAGTCCGAGTACATGAGATGCATCGTATAAAATTTGCATGCCATATTTTTCCTTGATTTCCCAGATTCTTTTCATATCATATGGTTTAATAAACATTGACTGCCCCAGAATTAGAATATTTATGTTTTTATTCCTGATACTGGTTTCCATGGTATCATAATCCAGATCATAATTTTTATATGGGGCCTTGCAGAATTTAAATCCGAGAACACGATCAAGATGATTTTCAGAGTATCCTGGATATCCACCGTCCTCTGAAGAGATTGCCATAACATTCCCATTTTTTTCCATCACAGATAAAATGGAAATTTCTGCGGCTACATGTCCACTCAGGGATCTGGATTCTGAATATTTGCTTACAAAGAGTTTTTTTACATTACTTTCCAGCAAGGAAAGAATGTTGTCATAATATTCAGTGCCACCGTAGGCATTGTAATTTCCAATGCTCAGGGAGTATCTTGATGCCATATCCGATGAAAGTGCCTTTTTCGCATTAGGGCTCAAAACGTTTTCTGATGCCTGAAGGTTCAGCACATTATTCCGATAATTATCATATTTTTCTATAAAATTGAGTGTATCCATATTATTGTATGTTTTACATTATTATAACAGTTAGGATATGAGGATATTTCAAGAATTCAGTGAAACCGGGTTTAAGGCTATTATATAGGGCCATTAATACAAAATAATGATTTCTTCCCAACATAATTTTATAATAATAACAACAATGATAGCGATTTCGATAGCGATTCGTACATGATTTATAATTAAAGTCAAAAATCAGAAAATAACTTTATACATTTTTTCTTATTTAGTTAAAAATAAAGCAAATATTAATTAAACTGTATTTGTATAGCAGACATATGGCATACAAAATATATGTTGAACCTAGTGATGGAATAAAACCCTTGCTCCGCATAATAAAAAAAGCAAAACATTTTGTTTACATAAATTCTTATTTACTTGACGACCCTAGAATACTAGAAGCTGTAGGCAATGCCGTCAACAGAAAACTTGATGTAAGATTGATGGTGGATGGAAGGCCCTACGGTATAAACGGAGACGATGGCACCCATGCAGAAATCGAGGATTTGAGAAAAACCGGGGCGAGGGTGAAAATTGCTCCTGCAAGATTCGAGAAGCCAAATGTATTTGACCATGCAAAATACATGGTAACCGATGGATATTCAGAGGTAGGAACTCCCAATTTCACAGAGGCGGGATTCTCCAAAAACAGGGAGTATATGATGATTACAAAAAGCCGGAAAATTCGCTCTGCATTGAAAAAAATATTCCTTTCAGATTTCAAAGAAAAAATTGCAGGAGATACACCGAGAAAGTATCTTGTTGTATCCCCAGGTTCAGAAGAGACATTAAAGGATTTCATTTCAAAGGAGAAAAGAATAATTATAGAAACAGAGGAAATGGGGGACGACATGGAAACTTTAAAGGCACTTATGGATAAAGGAAGGAAAGCTCGAATTATCGTTCCGGATACTGTATCACCCTCTGATGCTTCCAATCTGGAAAAGTTGAAAAAACATGGGGTTAAAGTAAAGTATATGCCTGCAGATAAACTGTATATGCATGCTAAAATGATTGCAGGTAGTCGCGCATTTATAGGCTCGGAAAACTTTACAAAATCAAGCTTGAATAAAAACAGGGAAACTGGAATTATAATAAATAGCATATTCGCAGTTTCAAAATTGAAGAATACATTTTCATCCGACTGGCATAGGGCATCCAGGAGCATCGGTAATGCAAAACTCAAAACGTCAAGGAATGTAAGAAGAAAAAATACAAAAAATTCTGTTAAATAAAATTAATCTATGTTTAACATATCCTGATAATATACAGTAAATTTCTCGGTATTATTTTCTATTATAATTCTGTTTGAATATGCTTTATCCACATAACCGGTAATAACACCATCGTTCTTTGTGTAGGCAGTAACATGGCCATCCACTGGAATTTCTTTTATTTCCAGTACTTCTTCTCTTCCTATTATTACCGGAGTATACATAACATTATTACCGGAATAAAATTTCAGAGGAAGATCCATTATAATTGATCCTGTATCTACAGACCGTACTACTCCAGAATACGTCATAGATACGGTTTTAATGAGGTAAATACTATTCAGTGAACCTTTATGAAATGCATCTAAAAAACTGAAATAATCTGAAAATTTTAAAGTATTCATACTTACTTATAATATTTGAATATTAATTCATATTTATTTTTATGAATATATTCATATTAGATTGCCTACACTCAAAGTACACTGATTAATTTGCAATCATAAAGAAAATAAATTTTAATACACACTATCAATATCAGTATATGTGTGAGGATTGTATGGAGAAAAATGCCAATGTGCGCATTGCTATAATTACCGCCATTACTCAGCATGTCCGGTTTGTGGGCACACAATATTTTTAGATTGCTGCCAGGGTTTTATAATGCATAAGTATGATCTGGACTTTAAATTGGGTCATGGTTCAAAATGATTCTTGATCCTCTTGAGGGCATCTTCAGTGCCCTGCTCAAAATGTCCCTGTAGTTTACCTGAAAAAGGTCTGAGCATTGCTGATAATTTTATATTCCACTGTGAAATTATTTTTACAGGGTTATTTCCATTAAGAATTGTAATTTTTTCTCCTGTAAAAGGGCCTTTTAAATATTTT
>JAJZZW010000166.1 GCA_021797385.1 Thermoplasmata archaeon
CCAGTGCATGTTTTGCCTGGCTTTCAATTATTTTTATATTATTATACATAGGTATCAGTAAAAATCCAGGTTTGATACAAGATATTTCATGTTATTCGATTTTGCCTTCCATGCCTTTATATCGACAGCAGTAAATTTCGAAACATACTTTATTGCATCGTTCAATGTGTCAAACTTTTCAGGTTTTGACCTGAAGAGCTCCCTGACATTCTCCCTTACATACCATACACCAACAGGCAGATTGAATCCAGGGTATATTTCCCGCCAGAGCATTGCGGATCCGGTTCTCTTCATCTCTTTATATTTCTCTGCAACTGCAAGCCTTGAAGAATAATAGCATCCCCCTATTGCCGGGTACGTTTTTCTTCCATGGTAACCCTCATAGTCAAGCTCGATTTCAACTGAATCCCCGAAACTGTTCCAGGTACTTCCCGGAAACCATGATTCTCCCCATTCGAACATCCACTGGCCCGGTGCCAGTATTGCAATAAACAGGTTTCCCTCCGTTTTTCTTACATACACCTCAAAACTGTCGATTTCCCTGTAATCCTTGATTTCATCAACAAGGCTATCCGATATGGACTTGTCTGTTGCTGTTATTGACCATCTGGTGGGAACTATCCTCCTCTTTTTGCCGGTACCAAGGGAACCTGCACTCAATGCCTTTGATATGCCGTTGATTCCCATTCCTTTCCGGTATAAGCCTATAACTCCCTCTGAGGCCTTTAGATCCCTGTCATAATAGATTTTCTCTATCCTGTTATCTATATGGTAATTCCCGAATTTTATGCTTTTCAGGGGAGATGATGGTCCCATGGGAGTTATATTCTCATCCAGGACAACATTGTCCCTGAATGATCTTTCTACAGTCATTTCCACATCCACCGGTGTGGAGGATAGGGAACTTACCTGAATTTCCTGCAAACGGTAATCCGGATTTGAGGCATCATCAACTGAAACCTTTATCCCTCCACGGAGCAATGACAGCCTTCCGGAAATAAAATCATTGAGGTCCAGTGAAAGCCATTTTGATTCATCCTCCAGATATCCCGTATCACCGGAAAACGGTGGCGTTGATGGATATATATTTATTTTTGGATAACCGTATCTCCCTACAAATAATGATGGCGGCGATGAACCCGCTATGGAATTTCCAGTGAAATTGTATACCTTCTTAACCTTATCCACTATGGACACAGGGCAATATGAGAGTCCGCATAACATCTTTGCACCCCTGCATTTTACACATAAAGAAGGAGGAATTCTCACCATTTTTCCAGGCATATATAACCAATCCAAAAGACTATATTAATTATTCCAAAATTATACATTATCTTATTTTCTAACTTTATCAATTGGAAATGGATATTTCCACAACGCATTTATTATCCCCGTCTGGAAAGTTTTCCATGAGTTTGAAATCATCGTTTACCCTGTCCGATAGCATGGACTTTTCAAGAGAACCGCATACCATATCCTTATTGTTCTTTGCCAGTTCATAGAATACACAGTTATGCCTTATAATTTTTACAGTATCTCCATTGACCTCCATCTTTGCATAGTATCCCAGACGGTTGAGGATATTAACATAATCACCTATTTTTTCCAGTTTTTCATCCCTGGTAAGCGATGCAAGGGAGATGCTTCCTGATGAAACCTCCTTTACCATATCTTCAGCTATCTTCATGAGTATTCCATTCAATCTTACGGTTCCTATCTCCTTTTCCACCTCTTTTAAAAGCATGGATGAGAAATTTATATACTGTTTAGGGAATATCTGCATACCCTTTTCAGTCAATTTATAGTATTTTTTAGGTCTTCCTGTCTTGGCCCGTACAAAATATGATGAAGCCAGATTATGGTTTTCAAGATAGTTCAAATGCTCTTTAACCGCATTTTTATTTACTTTCATAATGTCGGAAAGCTGTTCAAGGGTTTTATCCTCATACAGCAGTGAACTGAGTATAGTAGTTTTACTATTCCCAAGATAATCATTAATCAATTCTTCCATGGTACCACACTTATATATTATATTGTTATATTTATACTTATACGTATTTTAGTTACTATATACATAATAAAATGTTTAAATACCTATTTGTAATGAATCTGTAATGACAAATACAGTACTTGAAATCAAAAACCTGAAAGCCGAGGTAGAGGGCAAAGAAATATTGAAAGGAATCAACCTCACAGTAAATTCTGGCGAAATTCACGCACTCATGGGACCGAACGGTGCCGGAAAAAGTACTCTGGGAGAGGTACTTATCGGCCATCCCAATTATAAAATTACCGATGGAAAAATAATGATCAATGGAAAGGATATAACATATGCAGCCCCGGAAGAGAGGGCAAGGGCAGGTTTATTCCTCGCATTCCAGAATCCAATAACAGTCAGCGGTGTGAAGATATCGACCTTTCTGAGAATGGCATATAATAATTTATATCCCAATGAAAAAATGCCCTTGAAGGAATTCTTCAACATGGTTAAAGGTGTTATGAAGGATGTGGATATGGACGAATCCTTTATATCCAGGGCAATAAACGATGGATTTTCCGGCGGGGAAAGAAAACGCTTTGAGGTTCTCCAGATGGTTATACTGAAGCCAAAAATTGTTATACTGGATGAAATAGACTCCGGACTTGATGTTGATGCATTGAAGCTTGTATCTGCTGAGATCAAGAAAATGTACAATGAGAATGTGGGATTCCTTATAATTACACATTACCAGAGAATATTGAAGGATATAGCACCTGAATTTGTGCACGTACTGAAGGACGGAAAAATAGTAATGAATGGAGACAAAACCGTATCCGATAGAATAGAGGATGAGGGATACGACTGGATAAAGGAGTGATAAATATGGTAGAAGACTACAATAAAGATGAGGAAATTGAAAAATTGACGGAAAGCCTGAAGCACAACAAAAAGTCAGATTTCGAGTTCCATGATACAATAAATCCCGTGTACTCAACCGGTGCCGGCCTTACAAGAAAAACAGTTGAAGAAATATCTGATATAAAGCATGAACCTGACTGGATGAGGAGGAGCAGATTGAAAGCCTTAGAAATATTTCTTTCAAAACCGATGCCTACATGGGGTCCTGATCTTTCAGGAATAGACTTTGATAGCCTTACATACTATTCAAAACCGGGAGAAACCAAGGCAAAGAACTGGGACGACGTTCCGGATAAAATCAAGGAAACATTCGATAAGCTGGGAATACCCCAGATGGAGC
Organism: Thermoplasmata archaeon; assembly: GCA_021797385.1. Next base: position 3,240 of record JAJZZW010000166.1, read on the forward strand.
AGAAATATCTTGCAGGTTCAGTAGCACAGTACGACAGTGAAGGTGTTTACGGAAGCCTGAGAAAGGAATGGGAGGACAAGGGAGTAATATTTACCGATCTTGATACCGCAATCCAGGAGCACCCGGATCTTGTGAAGGATTACTACTGCAGGGCAATACCGGCCAGCGACAACAAATTTGCGGCACTTAACGGTGCAGTATGGTCCGGTGGATCATTCCTGTATGTTCCTAAGAATGTACAGATAGATATGCCTTTGCAGACATACTTCAGGATGAACGGAGAGCAGAGCGGGCAGTTCGAACATACAATAGTGGTAGCGGATGAGGGTGCGAAGGTACATTACATAGAAGGATGTTTACCGGAGGATGAACTGGTAAGCCAGGGCGATAAATTCGTGAGAATTGATGAATTGCTTACAGATGATGAGGTTGTTTCCAACACTGGAAATAAGAGAAAAATAACAAGAAAATACGTGCATCCATACAACGGGTTCATGTATAAGATCACACCATTATCCCCTGGAAATGCTTTCAAGGCAACATCGGAGCATCCTGTTCTCAGCATAAAGAAAGAGGATGTCACGGCAAGAATAAGAAATGGACATAATGAAATCTCTACAAAAAAATTGATGGAGGCAAAACCTGTTTACAGA